>CALDZQ010000370.1 GCA_937944035.1 uncultured Neomegalonema sp.
GGCGTTCAGGCTGGACACATTCCATCACCGGCTTACCGTTGCGGCAGATGGTTACTTTCTCGCCCGCTTCGACGGCGGCGACAAGTTTGGAGAAATGCGTTTTCGCTTCGTGTATATTGTATTTCATCGGACCCTCCGACAGGTGGACTAAGTTAGTCTGTCTCGTGCCTTGCGTCAATTACAGGAGCCTCCCCACCCGTGAGTGAAACCCGCAAAACCCTTGAAACGCGCGCCCTTGAGGAAGGGTTTGCGGCGCTTGGCATTTGTGGTCCGGAGGCAATGCGTCCGGCGGGGGAGCGGCTGCGCGGGTGGGTGGCCGAGGGCTATAACGGCGATATGGGCTGGATGGCGGAGCGGATCGACTGGCGGGCCGATGCGAGTACCCTTTGGCCGGAATGTCGCTCGGTCATCATGCTGGCGGAGAATTACGGGCCGGACAGCGATCCTATGGTGACGCTGGCACAACGGGACCGCGCGACAATCTCGGTCTACGCCCGCAACCGCGACTACCATGACCGGATCAAAAAGCGGCTGAAACGCCTTGCCCGCTGGATCGTTGAGGAGACGGGCGAAGACGTGAAGGTGTTTGTCGATACCGCCCCCGTGATGGAAAAGCCGCTGGCGGCGGCGGCGGGGTTGGGCTGGCAGGGCAAGCACACCAATCTGGTCAGCCGGGATGTCGGCTCATGGGCGTTTCTGGGCGCTATCTTCACGACGGCTGATCTGCCGAAAGACAACGCCCATGATGACCGCTGTGGCTCCTGCCGCACCTGTCTGGATGTCTGTCCGACAGCGGCATTTGTCGCGCCGTACAGGCTGGATGCGCGGCGCTGTATCTCTTATCTGACCATCGAGCATAAAGGCCCGATCCCGCTGGAGTTCCGCGCCGCGATGGGCAACCGGATCTACGGCTGTGACGATTGCCTTGCGGTCTGCCCGTGGAACAAGTTCGCAAGCGAGGCGCGCAACGCAGACTACCACGCGCGCGAGGCGCTGAAATCACCCAGGCTCACTGACCTGCTCGCCCTCGATGACACCGCCTTCCGCACCCTGTTCACCGCATCCCCGATCAAGCGGATCGGGCGGGACAGGTTTTTGCGCAATGTGCTGATCGCGGCGGGAAATTCGGGGGACGCAAGCCTGGCGGGGCAGGTTGAGGCATTGCTGAGTGATGCCTCCCCCTTGGTCAGGGGTGCGGCGGTGTGGGCGTTGTCGCGGATGATCCCGCGCGAAAATCTGCTGCGACTTGCGCCGGATAGCGAGCCGGACGCAGAGGTTCAGGCCGAGTGGGTCCGCGTATCGGGTGCGGTTGTTGAATCTGGCAATTAATGATTTCTATCCTTATGTACGCTTTATCGAGTACCGAGTCATTTTTAAGGAGCGGATCATGCGCGCCATCGGGGCAAGCCTTTTTAAAATCATCTTTGCCATCGTCCTTCTGGCAATCGCATTCTGGCCCGGTTGGGGGCTGGCCTATATCGCCGTCGCAAATGCCGGCGCGCATCCCTATATCGTGACGATCGGCATTGCGATCTGGACCATGCTGCTTGGCCTGAATTTGCCGCTGACCCGTAAACAGTTTCAGTATCTGGGCGCGATTTGCTTTTTGGTCATCATGGGCGCGGTCTTATTCGTGCTGAGTGACAAAGACTTTTTCGACCCCGGCAACAAAGACCAGTGGATCATCACCGCGATTATCGGCGGCGGTATCCTGTTGGGTTGGCTGACAATCTCGTCGCATATCTGGCGCGCGTATCGCGGCGTTTATGGTGTCGATGACTCTGACACAGGGGCGGAAGAGTAACCCGCATGGCTGAACCGCGCGGGTTTGTTGATCGTTTGCCAAGTCCGGGCGGTTTTGCGCTGTGGCTCTATGCGCTGGTGTTCGTTTTTGCGCCTTTGTTTCTGGCGTATAAGGGGTTCGCATATATCTTCGGCGTTGTGATCTTCGCCATAGGTCTGCGCCCGCATGTGGTGGCGCTGGCGCAGGGGCGGGGGTTCAATTTCGGGATGCGTTGGCGCGGGGAGGAACGGCAAAAGACGTTCAAACCCGGCTTTGCCAGTGAGAAATCCGTGGTACGGACCCTGTCGATCCTATTGGTGACATTCACCCTGCTGGTCGTGCCTTTCCTCGCTTATATCCTGCAATATCAGGCGCTTGTTTTCTACAAACAGCTGAACACACAACTGCCGACCATCATTGCCAAGCTGACGATCTTTTTCGACGCGGCCCATGACAAGCTGCCCAATATTATCCCCGACGTGGACAGCGTTCAGGGGACGGGGTGGGAGGGGCTGTCGAGCCTGCTCAACCAGGTCGCGGGCGATGCGATTGCCGATTTGAAGATCGGCCTCAAGAAGATGTCCTCCAACATCGTTGCCCTGATCGGCGGATTGCTGGGCGATTGGGTCAAGCTGGTGATCGGCGCGATCATCGTCGGCACAATCCTCGGCAGCTGGGACAAGGAAGTGAAGATGCACCGGGCGATTATCTCCGGCGGCATCAGGGACAAGCAACTGCGCGCCAACGTGCTGCGCTATGGCGAGCTGTATCAGGACGGGGTCAGCCTGTTCCTGATCGGCTATCTCGAAGTCGCGGTGACGCTGTCGCTGCTCTATATGCTGGCGATGATCGTGCTGCCGCTTGGCTTGGGCATCGGTGCGATCCTGTTCATGGGTTTGGTGCTGGGCTTTTCGACCGCAATCCCCAAAATCGGCGGCATCTTTGCGATGGGGATCAGCTTTTTGCTGATGGCGACGAATATCGACCCGGGGCTGGGCTGGTTCGGCTGGCAAGTGGTGTCGTTCGGCGTGGTCGCTGATGTGATTATCCGCACGGGCCTGCTGATGGCGGTGTCAAAGCTGATGGGCCTGCTGGAGGCGTACAGCTACACGCCGGACATTATCGGCGCGCGGCTGGGCATGACCAAGATGCAGATCATCGCGACGATCATCATCTGGGCCGTGGGCGCTGGGTTCTTCGGCATGATCTGGGGCATCTGGATTTCGCTGTCGTTTCAGGCGGCGCTGCGGCTGGCGCAAGAACGCGGCGACATTGTTGATGTGAACGCCGTGGCGGCTGATAAGGACGCAGCCTGAGGTTTTGCCGTAAAAGTGCCGCGTTCCTTTAGGAGGCAAGCCCCCTTAACTTTTCTGACCGGAGACTTGCCCGTGACACGCTTTCTTGCCGCCCTCGCCTTCGCCATGATCCCCGCAACCGCCCTCGCCGCCGACCCTTTGCACGAGGGTAAGCATTGGAAAATTGTCGCCGATGGGGAAGGCTTTGCGGCAACAGCCCTGACTGCCGGACAAAGCTATACCGCTGATGATGTCGAGTTGATCGGCGCGGGCGGTATCCAGTTTGCCGCCGTGCTTCTGCGCATGGTAGACGGGCGCTACGAGGTCACGCTGGTCGATCTCAATCAACCGTTTGTCGTCGGCGCGGCGCGGGGCATTCACGATTGCGAAGCCATGCGGATGGTCGACGGCGGCGTTGCCTTGGGCACGACGGACACACAGGTCGAGTTGATCTGCGACCAATCACCCGGCAAGGAGCGGCCCCTGTCAGTCCCCGTGCAAACCCTCACACTGCTGCCTTGGGCGACTGACGGGTAGGCATCACCGCACCATCGCCGCGACCTCATCATGGCGCGGGCAGCCGGTCATGTGGTCGTTGACCAGCCCGCAGGCTTGCATCACCGCGTAGACGATGGTCGGGCCGCAGAACTTGAACCCCTGCGCCTTCAGCGCTTTTGACAAAGCCTCCGACTGCGCGGTTTTCGCCGGAACCTCGGCCATACTGCGGAAGCGGTTTTGCTGTGGTGCGCCGTCCACGAACTCCCACATGAACTCGCTGAAATCCTTGCGCTCGGACAGGTCAAGCCACGCGCGGGCGTTGCCGATGGTCGCTTCGATCTTGCCGCGATGGCGGACGATGCCGGGATTGCCGAGCAGGCGGGTCACATCTTTCTCGGTGAAATCAACCAGCGTTTCCGGGTGAAAGCCCGCAAATGCCTCCCTGAACGCATCGCGCTTGCGCAGGATGGTGATCCACGACAATCCGGCCTGAAACCCGTCGAGCATCAGTTTCTCAAACAACGCCCTGCTGTCATACTCAGGCACACCCCACTCGGTGTCGTGATAGGCGACGTAAAGCGGATCTTCGCCGCACCATGTGCATCTGTCGGACATATCGGCCTCCTGAATTTGAATGAGTCTAAGCCATTATTCCGGCAAAAGTTAATGCGATTTTTACCGTTAACGCCTCCACTGGCGCGGACATTATCAGAAAGACACCCCATGACCCGCATCATCCTCGCCGTCACCGCCCTCGCCGCCCTCAGCGCCTGTTCACCCAGCGTTTCGTCGCGGGCGGAGCGGGTGTTTTATCGCGGTGACGGGGCCGCCGCGTGGGGGACGGTGTGCGAGCTGAACCGGCGCGGGTTTATCGGGATGGGCAAGCGCGGCTATGTTTCGGTCGCCCATGTCACCGATAACGGCACACCGCTGGTCGGTCCGAAAGATGATGTCACGATCTCGGATCAGGCGTCTGACTGGTCATTTCTGGGCATCGATGCGGCCAAGCTGGATGCGGATGATTATCCGGCGATGAAAGCGGGGATGGAGGTCGAAATCCACGGCTTCCCCGCCCGCGACCGTGACGGCGAGGTTATCCCCGGCGTTGTCTATGGTGATGATCCTGAGCCGCCGTTCTGGTGGGTTGAACTGCGCGATTCCGACGATGGCATCGCGGCGGAGGGTGTGATCGGCGGCATCTCAGGCTCGTGCGTGTTCGA
>CALDZQ010000371.1 GCA_937944035.1 uncultured Neomegalonema sp.
GGGCGAGTTGGGCTGGGAAATCCACACCCGGTTTGCGGATTCAGAAGCGGTCTATGACGCCGTGCGCGAGGCGGGCGCTGTGCCGTTCGGCATGTTCGCCCTCGACTCGATGCGGCTGGAAAAAGGCTACCGGACGTGGAAGGGCGATCTGTCGACCGATTACACCATGCTCGAAGGCGGGCTTGAGCGCTTTTTACGCCTGAACAAAGAGCAGGATTTCCCCGGCAAACAGGCGCTGGCGAACGAAAAGCAGCAAGGCTCGAAAAAGGGCTTTGTGACGCTGGTGGTTGATGCCGGAGACAGCGATGCGCCCTATATGTCGACGATCTGGAAGGACGGCGAGGTGGTCGGTGAGACGACTTCGGGCGGGTATGGCTATCGCGTGAATAAGTCCATCGCGCTCGGCGTCGTCAAATCCGGACTCGACATGCCGGGAACCGAGCTGGAGGTCGAAATCTACGGCGAGCGGCGCAAGGCCATCGTTCAGGAAGATAAACCGCTATGGGATCCTGAAAACGCGCGGATCACGGCCTGACTTGCATATCCTGTCGCCGGAAATATTCCGGCGACGCCCTCCCTCTCTAATTCTCAGGTGATACATGGCGGCACTTTCCTCGCAGATAACGTCAATCGTCGATGGCGGTGATGACGGGTGGGGCGTGCTGTATAAAGCCCGCGAAATGGAAGCCCAAGGCAAGGATGTGATCGTTCTGGCCATCGGCGATCACGATTTTCCCACCGCAAAACCCATCGTCAATGCCTGCACCAGCGCCCTGAATGCCGGGCGTCACGGCTATGGCTCGATCACAGGGATTGCGCCGCTGCGGGAATTGATTGCAACACGCGCCAGCGCCGTCCACGGCATCGATGTTAACCCTGACGAGGTCATCATCTCGATGGGCGGACAAGCGGCGCTGTTTGCGGCGTGTTATTCGACGATGGATGCGGGTGCGGAAGCGATTATTATCGAGCCGTACTATGCCACCTACGCCCAAACCATCCGCGCGGTCGGCGGCAAGGCGGTGATCGTTGAGACAAGCGCTGATGATAACTTCCAGCCCGAAATAGAGGCACTGCGCGCCGCGATCACCCCGCAAACCCGCGCGATCATTGCCAACTCGCCGAACAATCCGTCCGGCGTCACTTACACGCGCGAAACGCTGGAGGGCATCGCCACCCTCTGCCGCGAGCATGATCTGTGGCTGATCTCAGACGAGGTCTATCACAGCCAGACATACGAAACGGACCACATCAGTCCCGCAAGCCTTCCGGGAATGCGCGAGCGCACGTTTATCGTCGATTCCATGTCGAAATCCCACGCGATGACGGGCTGGCGCGCCGGGTGGTTGATCTGCCCGACGCCGGAAGCCGCGTTTAGAGTGGCCGATCTTTTCCTGACCAGCGCCTACGGCATTGCACCCTTTATCCAACTCGCCATGCGCGCGGCATTGGCGGCGGGCAAAGAGCCGGAGCACGAGATCGCACAGCGCTACCGCCTGCGCCGGGATATTGCGGTAAAAGCGCTGTCGGCATCCGCCAAACTCCGCGTCGTCAGGCCGGATGCGGCGATGTATGTGCTGATCGATATTCGCGGGCTGACCGATGATTGTGCGGGTTTTGCCGAAGCCCTTCTTGAAGCAACCAATGTGGCCGTCATGCCGGGCAGCAGCTTCGGCGTCTCGACCGCAGGTCACTTGCGCGTCAGCCTGACAGCGCCGAATGATGTCCTCAAAGACGCCTGCGGGCGGATCGCTCACTTTGCAGATGAATGGAACCAACCATGAGCAATATCATCCTTCTCGACGGCGGCATGGGCCAGGAATTGATCCGCCGTTCTCCTGATGCGGTCACAGCGCTTTGGGGCGGGGCCGTGCTGCGCGATCATCCGCAGATCGTCGGGCAACTGCATCAGGATTTCATCCGTGCGGGCGCAACCGCAATCACCGTGAACGCCTATACTTTCACCCGCCCCCGCCTCGCGCGGGACGATCAGGAAACGGCGTTTGACGAGATGCAAAACCGCGCCTGCGAAATCGCCGCCGGCGCGGTTGATGAGACAGGCGCAGACGCGGCAATCGCGGGATGCCTTCCGCCCCTGAACGGCAGCTATCACCCCGATTCAGTCCCCCCTGTCGAAGAGGCAGCAAAACACTTTGCCGAAATCGCCGCCGTACAAGCACCCTTTGTTGATGTGCTGATCTGCGAGACGATGTCGTCAATCAGAGAAGCGCAAGGCGCGCTGGCTGGGGCGAAATCGGCGGGCAAACCGATCTGGCTGGCCCTGACCACCGATGATGAAGACGGCACAAAACTGCGCAGCGGCGAGGCGCTGGCGGATGCGTTGGAGGCGGTTAAAGGCGCTGAAAACCTGACCGCCATCCTCATCAACTGCACCCGCCCCGAAGCGGTGGATCAAGCCATGCCGATCCTGGCGACTTGCGGCCTGCCTTTCGGCGCATATGCCAACGGCTTCACTAAAATCGAGACGGATTACACCCCCGGCTCCACGGTCGAAAAACTCAGCACCCGCACCGACCTGACCCCCGAAGCATACGCCGATTTCGCGCTCGATTGGGTCGCGGCGGGCGCGACAATCGTGGGCGGATGCTGTGAAGTCGGTCCTGCCCATATCGCCACGCTCGCCCAACGCCTGAATGCGGCGGGGCATACTCTGGTTAAGGATTTTTCCTGATGGTTGACCTTCCCTCCAAAGCCCGCGCCGTCATCATCGGCGGCGGTGTCGTCGGTTGTTCGGTAGCGTATCACCTGACAAAACTCGGCTGGAAAGATGTGGTGTTGCTTGAGCGTAAGCAGCTGACATGCGGCACGACGTGGCACGCGGCGGGCCTGATCGCCCAGCTTCGGGCGACGCAAAACATGACCCGCCTCGCGAAATACAGCCAAGAACTATACGGCACGCTTGAGGAGGAAACGGGCGTCGCCACCGGCTTTAAGCGCGTCGGCTCGATCACCGTGGCGCTGACGGACGAGCGCATGGAAGAACTGCGCCGCCAGCTCTCAATGGCCCGCGCGTTCGGTGTGGAGGTCGATGAGATTTCACCCGCCGAGGTCAAGCAACGCTATGAGCATCTGAATATCGACGGCGTTGTCGGCGGCGTCTACCTGCCTCTCGACGGTCAGGGCGATCCGGCCAATATCGCGCTGGCGCTGGCCAAAGGCGCGCGGATGCGTGGCGCAAAGATCATTGAGGGCGTCAAGGTCACGGGCATCACCAAAGCCGATGGCCGCGTTACCGGGGTTGAAACGGCACAAGGCAATATCGAGGCTGATTTCGTCGTCAACTGCGGCGGCATGTGGGGCCGTGAGGTCGGCAAGATGGCGGGCGTGAACGTGCCGCTGCAAGCGTGCGAGCATTTCTACATCGTCACCGAGGCGATCAAAGGTCTCACACAACTTCCCGTGCTGCGCGTCCCCGACGAGTGCGCCTATTACAAAGAAGACGCGGGCAAAATGCTGCTCGGTGCGTTTGAACCGAATGCGAAACCCTGGGGCATGGACGGCATCTCGGAGGATTTCTGCTTCGACCAACTGCCCGAAGATTTCGATCATTTCGAGCCGATCCTCGAACACGCCGTCAACCGGATGCCGATGTTGGGCGAGGCGGGCATTCACACCTTCTTCAACGGCCCGGAAAGCTTTACACCCGACGACCGCTATTTGCTGGGCGAAGCGCCCGAATTGCGGAATTTCTTTGTCGCGGCGGGCTTTAACTCCGTTGGCATCCAGTCGGCGGGCGGTGCGGGCATGGCGCTGGCACAGTGGATGGATGAGGGCGCGGCCCCGTTCGACCTGTGGGATGTGGACATCCGCCGGATGCAGCCGTTCCAGAACACCAAAACCTACCTCGTCGAACGCGCCACCGAGGCGCTCGGCCTGCTCTACGCCGACCACTTCCCTTACCGCCAGTACGACACGGCACGCGGCCTGCGCCGTTCGCCCCTGCACAGCCAGATGGAGGCCGCCGGCGCCGTCTTTGGTGAAGTCACCGGATGGGAGCGCGCGAACTGGTTCGCGAATGAGGGGCAGGAGCGCAAATACGAATACTCATGGGGCCGCCAAAACTGGTTCAACAACGCCGCCGCCGAGCATAAAGCCGTGCGTGAGGATGTTGGCCTGTTCGATATGTCCAGCTTCGGCAAACTCCGCGTCGAGGGGCCGGACGCGCAGGATGTGCTGCAACGGGTTTGCGGCGGCGATGTCGCGGTCGAGCCGGGTAAGATTGTCTACACCCAATGGCTGAACGAGAAAGGTGGCATCGAGGCCGATGTGACCGTCACCCGGCTTGCGGAGGACAGCTATCTCGTCGTCACCCCCGCCGCCACCCCGCAGCGCGATCTCGCATGGTTGAAGCGGACGATGCCCGAAGACGCCCGCTGTGCGGCGCTGGACATCACGCCGATGGAATCGGTGATGGTGGTGATGGGACCGAACGCGCGCGCCCTGCTGCAACCGCTGACCAATGCTGACCTGTCGAACGAAGCGTTTCCGTTCGGCACGATGCAGGAAATCGAGTTCGGCATGGCGAAAATCCGGGCGCACCGCGTGACTTACGTGGGTGAACTGGGCTGGGAACTGTATGTCAGCGCCGACATGACCGCCTATGTTTACGAGCGCCTTATGTCGGCGGGCGCGATCAAGCATTGCGGGCTGCATGTGCTGGATTCCTGCCGCATTGAGAAGGGCTTTCGCCACTACGGCCATGACATCACCGCCGGGTGCAGGGGGCGTAAACCCTCCGCTCAGAGCGTGCATAATCGCAGGCAATTCGGTGTCATCATCGAACGAGGCTTCGGCGCGTTCAATAGCCTCTTCCGACGCTTCAGCCTCGATCATGGCATCACGATACGCCGCACGTTTTTCGACAGCGACCGGCGCGCCGACAACATGCATACCATCTGGAATCAGCGCGCTCTCGGTTTCGAGCAAGACCAACCACAACGTCTTTGGATCACCATCATAGTCCAGATCAACGGCCTCGGCCTGATCGGCAATAAGTGCGAGAAGTTCAGATTCTTCTTCCGCACCCGGAGCCATCGAGCGCCATTGCTGCAACGTGTCCTTTAGGTCAAGCAGCCCTTTATAAAGACCCGATTTCGACAATGGCGGCGTCAGGTGAGAAATCATCACCGCACCCGCGCGGCGCTTTGCCAGCGTCCCCTCAGAGGGGTTGTTGACGGCATAGAGATAGACATTTGGCGTATCGGCCATCAGACGATCAGGCCAGCACGCCTCGCTCAGCCCCGAATGCTTACC
>CALDZQ010000372.1 GCA_937944035.1 uncultured Neomegalonema sp.
TTAAGATCAAATCTCATCAAGAGAGAATAACCCGGCGAGATCGTTGGCTTTGCCCGCAATCGCGCTGCTGATTGGAACAGCCAATCCAATGCGGCGATGAAAATCCTTATCGCCAAGCACCTGAATATTCGCACGGGTCGCGTATCGGCGCGCGTCAGGTTCAGGCAGGATCGCAAAGCCCACCCCCGCGTTAACGCAGCCCATCGCCGCCTCGATCGAGTCGAGAATATGCGATTGGCGGATCTCGATGCCTTTATCGCGCAGGTGACTTGCCGCGATAGCGCCGATGCCGATGGACGGGGCAAATTGAATAAACGGCATCGTCTTCATGCAATCCTGCAATGAGTCCGCATCGCTGTCGTATGGCTTTGCCAATACAAACCGTTCTGTTGTGAGTGGCTTGAAGATGAATTCGGCTTCAACTTCGGCGGTTTCTGTCAAGACGGCAGCATCCAAAAGGCCCGAACGCAGTTTTCGCATCAACTCGCTTGTCAGGGCGCTTTCGACCTGAAACGTCACATTCGGATAGTTAACGCGCGCATTCGACAGAAATTGCGGCATCAGACGGACGCTGGCCGTGGGGACAAAACCGATTTGATAGGTTCCGTGCAAGGTATGGGGTTGCTTGGAAATCGTGCGGATTTTTTCAGCATCCGCCAAGATAGACCGCGCATAGGCCACAACCTGACGCCCGGTTGGTGTCAATGTGGGCGGGCGGTGGCTTCGATCAAACAAACTGAGCTGAAGTTCGGCTTCCAGGGTTTTCATCTGAATGCTGATGGCCGACAGCGTCAATCCCGTGCGCTCCGCAACACCGGCAAATGAGCCGACTTGAGCGATTTCAACGAGCGTGTTGAGGCCGCGCAGATTCATATTTTAAACCTTCTAAAACTTATTCAGAAAATTTATTCGATTGTTTTTAATATAGCAAGCTGGTTCATTTCTGTGATGGAAAACACAGTATGAAAAACTTTGACAGCCGAGCGCGCGCGCGTGAGTTAGCGGAAACCGAATTTGCGCCAAGGGCCGCGCATTGGGACCAAACACGCAGTTATTGCCGGGAAAACGTCGTCTCGCTGTCTCAGGCCGGGCTTATGGGCATGTCGATACCGCAAGAGTACGGCGGTAAGGGCGCGTCTTGTTTTGAGGTCTGTCTGGCGATTGAGGAGGTCGCCAAAGCCTGCACATTAACCGCGCGGGTGCTGGTTGAAGGTAATATGGGCTGTATCAGCACGATTATGGCCTATGGGACCGCATTGCAGAAAAGCCTGTGCGCGCCTTTGGTTCTGGCAGGTGATAAACCGGCAATCTGTATTACAGAACCCGATGCGGGAAGCGCGGCGACGGACATGAGCACCGTGGCCCGCCGCAAGGGAGAGGGCTATCTGCTGTCCGGTTCAAAACACTGGATCACGGGGGGAGGCATCTCGAAAATCCATCTGATTTTCGCGCGTGTTCTGTCCGAGACGGGTCGGGATGAGGGTATCGCGGGCTTTATCATCATCATCGACCCCGAAAACCCGCCACAAGGCTTTGAGATCATGCGCCGGGAGCGGACGATGGGCCTGTGCGGGATGCCGGAGGCGGAATTGCATTTTGACAATCTGGAAGTGCCGCAGGAAATGGCGCTTATCCCGCCCTCCGGTATCGAGCGCGGGTTCGCTGATCTGATGACAGCCTATAACGGTCAGCGCGTCGGGGCGGGGACCATCGCGATGGGGGTGGCGGCGGGGGCGCTGGACCGGGCGACGCGGTATCTGCTGGAGCGTCAGCAATTCGGCCGGCCGTTGGCCGAGTTTCAAGGCCTGCAATGGATGCTTGCGGATATGGATACGGGCGTTCATGCGTCGCGGTTGATGCTGCATGAGGCGGCGCGGTCGGCGGAGACGGGCGGCACGGGATTTCCGGATAAGTTGCTGGCGGCGCGGGCGAAGCTGTTTGCGTCTGAAATGGCGGTGAAAGTCGTCAATGATGCGTTGCAGATGTTCGGCGCGCGCGGATATGGGGCCGGGGAGCCGCTGGAGCGGATGGCGCGCGATGTGCGGATGTTCACCATCGGCGGCGGGACCACGCAAATCCTGCGCAATCAGGTTGCGGGGGCCGTGCTGGGAATGAAAACACCGCAAACCCGCGAAGGCTATAGCAATATGGCGGGAACATCCCCACAAAGGGTCGCTGCCGAATAGCTGGCGATGAGGGATCAAATGATGGCCGAGACAATGCGTGCAATGGTGCTGACCGGACATGGCGGTTTGGAAAAGCTGAAATACCGCACCGACTGGCCGATGCCGGAGGTTGGAGCGGATGATGTGCTCATCAAGGTCGGAGCCTGCGGGCTGAACAACACCGACGTGAACACGCGCTCCGGCTGGTACTCGAAAGCGGTGACGGAGGCGACAACAGGCGGTGCGTATGACACCGTCGATTCCGAAGACCCCAGTTGGGGCGGCGCACCGATCACCTTTCCCCGCATCCAAGGGGCCGATGCCTGCGGCGAAGTCGTGGCGCTGGGCGCAAATGCCGATCCGTCGCTGATGGGGAAGCGGGTCATCACTGATGCCTGGTTGCGCGATTGGTCAGCGCCGATGGATTACAGCAAGACGGGCTATTTCGGGTCCGAGCGCGATGGCGGCTTTGCGGAATACGCCACCGCAGACCGCCGCAATGTGGCAGCTATAAACAGCCCGCTCAGCGATGCCGAATTGGCGACATTCTCGTGCAGCTACACCACGGGCGAGGGGATGCTGTCGCGCGCGAATGCCGGTGCGGGTGATGTGGTGCTGGTGACGGGGGCGTCCGGCGGGGTTGGCTCGGCGGTGATCCAGCTTGCCAAGCGGCGCGGGGCCACGGTTGTGGCGCTGGCGTCCGAGGCGAAGCACGCGGATCTCGCGGCGCTGGGCGTGGATGCCTTGCTGCCCCGCGCCCCCGCCAATCTGCGGGCTGCGCTGCGTGAGAGTATCGGGCGGGACACGGTGTCCGTGGTCGCGGATATTGTCGGCGGCGACTATTTCGGCACAGTCATCGACGTGCTGGAGCGCGGCGGGCGCTATACCTGTTCGGGCGCGATTGCGGGGCCGATCGTCGAGTTGGATTTGCGGACGTTTTACCTGCGCGATCTGACCTTCACAGGGTCCACGGTGATCGAACCGCATATCTTTCGTGATGTCGCGGGGTATATCGAGCGCGGCGAAATCCGCCCGATGCTGGCGGCAACCTATCCGTTGGCCGATTTGCGCGAGGCGCAGCAGGCTTTTATTGACAAAAAACATACGGGAAATATCGTCGTCACCCCATGAGCAAGGCATTCGATTATCTGCTGGAAGAAGTGCGCGCGCTGCATCTGGAGCATCCGGCGGTGCGGGATTTCTGTGCCATGCCGGATGATCTGACGCCGCAAGCGATCACCCCCACGCACCAACCCGCCGCCGATTTGATGGCGATGGATACACGATTGTATTCCCAACCCCACGCGGGTTTGCGCGATGCGTTTCTGGCGGCGGGGGTCGGGGCGCAGTGGCGGGAAAGCTATGACCGCAACGTCATCGGCGGCGCGTTCATGGACCGGTTCGGCGTTTATTGCCTGATCGGCTCCGGCGGGCCTTGGGCCAGCGCGCAGATGGCGTGCTACATGGTCTATATGCCCGCGAAGCTGTGGTACACTTGGCATCACCATCCGGCGGAGGAGATGTATGTCATCATCGCCGGAGAAGCCGAATTCAGCCGCAAGGGTCACGCCCCCGAAACCCTGCGCCCCGGTAATACCGTTTTCCATGCCAGCAATCAGCCACACGCCACCGAGACCCATGACCACCCCGTCATGGCTTATGTGATGTGGCGCAATAATCTGGGCATTAGGCCGACGCTCACACCGCCGGAGATGATGTGAGAATCACCCCTGCTCAATCACCCGTGACAGCACCGCCTGCAACCGCGCCACCGTGCCGTCGACATCGTTGAGTTTGTCGAGGCCGAACAGGCCGATGCGAAAGGTGCTGAAATCTGCCGGTTCGTCGCATTGCAGCGGGACGCCGGCGGCGATTTGCATTCCCTCGGCGGCAAAGCGGCTGCCGTTTTTCATATCAGGGTCGTTGGTATAGCTGACCACCACGCCGGGGGCTTCAAAACCCGCAGGGGCGACGCTGCGAAAGCCGTTATCGGCCAGCAAGGCGCGGACTTTCGTGCCCAGTTCGGCTTGCTTTTGCTTGACCGTATCAAAGCCCAGCGCCTTTGTTTCGAGCATCGTATCGCGGAAATGGACCAGCGAATCCGTGGGCATCGTACTATGATAGGCGTGACCGCCGCCCAGATACGCTTGCATAATCTGATGCCATTTGGCGAGGTCGATGGAGAAACTGCTGCTTTGGGTGTCGGGCAATTTCGCCAGCGCCCGCGCGCCCAGCATCACAAGGCCGCTGGAGGGGGTCGAACTCCAGCCCTTTTGCGGGGCCGAGATCAGCACATCGACGCCCGTGGCCTTCATATCCACCCACATCGCACCCGACGCGATGCAGTCCAGCACAAAGAGGCCACCGACCGCGTGAACGGCATCCGCGACCGCCTTGATATAGTCGTCAGGCAGCATGATTCCG
>CALDZQ010000373.1 GCA_937944035.1 uncultured Neomegalonema sp.
TCGCAGAGAATGACAGCGCCTTCGACAGCTAAAATTCCCCAATTCTTGAGCAGGGTACGACTCACCCCACTCCAAACTCACACGCTTCCGCGCCGCTGAACCGGCCCATCCGCTCCAACTCACTCACCAGCTTACCCATCCGCCCCGCACCAAAGCGCACCCCCGCTTCGGGCCAAACGTTATCCAGCGATAGCACCCCGGTCTTGCTGTCCAGCTTCGCCTCGATCCGCCCGACGAACCGGTCCCCCTCCAGCACCGGATATACATAATACCCGTATTGCCGCTTGGCCGCAGGGGTGTAGATCTCGATCCGGTAGTCGAACCCGAACAACCGCTTACACCGCGCCCGGTCCCGCGCAATCGGATCAAACGGATTAACAATGCGCATCCGCGATAACGGCTCCGGCGCGTCCGCCAGCACATCCTCAATATCGGGCCGCGCGAGGGCAGGGGACCACACCCCGTCTTCCTCTTCGACCTCAACCGCCCGCCACCAGCGCGTGTCAGCCGCTCGCGCCCTTACCTCGGCAATGCTGGCGGCATCATAAAACTTCGCCACTTCCGTCGCCGTCCCGAACCCCAGCCGATCCAGCGCGCTCCGGCACAGCCAATCCACCTGCACCGCATCATCCGCCACGCTCGCCCGCGCCGCCGCCGGAATAACCCGCTCCGTCAGATCAAAAAACTTCGAGAAATTCTGCCGATGCGACGTGGACAACTCCCCGCCATTCCACATCAGGTTCAGCGCCAGCCGGTGCGGTTGCGGCATCCAAACCGTCTTTTCCCGCTTCACCGCCTCAAAATCCCGCGAACTCAGCGGTCCTTCCTGAGCGATACGCGCCTTGATCCGCTCCCGCTCCTCAGTGGGCGGCAGATGTTTGACCCAAGACCCCCGTTTCGACGCCGCCGCCAACTGCGCCTTGCGCCGATGCCACATCGGATAAATCGACATCGGCAAAACCGCCGCGTCATGGGTGAAATGCTCGAAAACCAGCCGGTCCTTGGCCAGCAGACGCTCCAGCATGGCGGGACGGTAATTCGCGTTCCGGCTCCACAAAATATGGTCATGCGCCCGCGCAATCACCCGCAACGGATCAAGCTGCACCATCCCCAACCGCTCAACGGTCCCGGCAAGCCCGGCCTGCGTCAACGCTCCGGTAGGCGGTTCGCTCATTCCCTGCAAGTGCAGCCAAACCCGCCGTGCATCGCGGTTGTTGATCCGAAGCGGGGCGCTCACGATCTCACCACGGCCCGTTTCTATCAGACTTCCGCAAACCTCACCCGCCCATCGCATCAACGATACGCGGCAGTATCGTCTCTTCTGTCAGCGGTGCAAGCGGGCCGACATGCGGGGCGGCAGGATTGACCCAAACCGCCTCCGCAACGCCCTCCTGAGGCGTCACGTCCCTATAGATAACCCGCGCCGCAAACGCCTGCGCATCAACGGGTCGCGTCATTTCTCCGACGATCCAAGAGCCATAACTGCCCATCGGTGCAAAGGCATCCGTCGGCAAATTGATCCCCAGATCCTGCCATAACGCCTTGCGCAGCACCGCCAGCGCATCCGCGCCTTCGTCGATCAAGGCATCCGGCTGCGTGAAAAACCCGGTATTCCGCCGCCGGATCACGAGCACATTGCCATCCTGATCGGTCAGCGTGGCAATGGCGAGGGAGCGGGTGTCGTCCAAGTTCATACCCCGCCCACCGTAGTCGCTGCGCTATTTTTGTCGATCAGTTCCACGGCATAGATATGTTCTGCGAAATCAAGCGTGCCGACCGTGACGGGTTTGGTCATGTGTTTTTCTCCCTGTACGGGGCAACTCTAACTTTGCAGCGGGCCATATCCAAGCACTCCTTGAAAAGACCCGCAACCAAACAACCATCGCCCGGCATTTCATATTCCATCGTAAAAATGCCCTGTGAGCAAAACCGAACCCCGATCAATAGAATTTTCATTAATCTGAATCGTTAGATAAAATCCCTAATACAGTAAATTAAATTTTTGATAAGCGCTTAACAGATAAAACAAAATTGTAATATTCGAGAAAAGATAAAATGACAAAACCATCATCCAACTCAAAAAAGTTTTACGGCAGCATCTTCTCAGATGCTTTAACAGGATCGAGCGAAGAAGATGTTCTATTTGCCTATGGTGGCGATGACAGTCTGTTCGGTGGCGATGGCCGTGATTTTCTCTATGGCGGTGAAGGCGATGACGCGCTGTTCGGCCAAGGGGGAAACGATTATCTCAATGGCGGCAGCGGTGCGGATTTGCTTGACGGTGGCGCGGGCTTAGACTCCGTCAATTATCACGATTCACCATCAGGCGTGACCATAAACCTGCTCGAACACACCGCAAGTGGTGGCGACGCTGAGGGTGATACGTTAGCGGGCATCGAATACGTTCGCGGCTCCGCATACGACGATGTTCTGATCGGCGATGACGGTGATAATTTCCTGTGCGGTCTCGGCGGTGATGATGTGATGTTCGGCGGCGCTGGAAACGATATTATTCGTGGTGCAGCGGATGCCGATTATATCGACGGCGGGTCCGGCAAAGACATCGCCACCTACTGGTCATCAACATCCGGTGTAACCGTCGATCTGGAATCCGGCACCGGATCGGACGGTCATGCAGAGGGTGATACACTCATTTCCATCGAGATTGTGCTCGGATCAGAATTTTGGGCCGACACACTGATCGCTGCCGAATCCGGCTCCGATCTCTATGGTTATGGCGGAGATGACACCCTGATCGGCCGCGCGGGCCGAGATTTGCTCTCCGGCGGTGCTGGAAACGACAATCTATCCGGCGGAGATAACGCCGACATGCTGTTCGGCGAGGGCGGCAACGACACGCTAGACGGCCAAAGCGGTAACGACCTCATCACTGCCGGAACCGGAAACGACACCATTGCCGGGGGGGCGGGCGCCGACCAGTTCAAATTCCGCGAAGGCGACGGTCACGATGTTATAACAGACTTCGAGGCCGGATCTGACCGCATCATTTTCTCCGATCACCACACCACATGGCGCGACCTGAAAACCGAGATGCAAGACGGGGACGCCGTGATCTATTACGGTGAAAGCGATGTCCTGATCGTTGAAGATGCGACCCTCGGCGATGTATGGGCCTCGTTCGGCTTTTATTGATTTCTCCGCTTGATAGACGCTTTCATCCCACGATCTCCGCCGTCTCAACCACCGCATGGAACAGCACTTCAGCCCCCGCCGTGCTCCATTCCATCGTAATGTCTTCCGCCTCGTTATGTGACAGGCCATCAACGCAAGGGCACATCACCATTGCGGTGGGGTAAATTTTATTGATCCAGCACGTATCATGTCCCGCCCCACTGACAATATCGCGGTGAGAGTAGCCCAACCTCTCCGCCGCATCGCGCAGAGCCTTGACGCAACTCTCATCGAAAGCGGGCGGATCAAACTGACCTACAATTTCCGCCGAAAACTCCAAACCCAGCCCCTCACACAGCTTTGGCGCTTCGCTCATCAACCGTTCGAGCATCCCGTTGAGGCAATCAAGTTCATGCGAGCGGAAATCAATGGTGAAAACGGCTTTGCCGGGGATGATATTCCGCGAGTTCGGGTACACATTCACCTGTCCGATGGTCCCCACCGCGTTCGGCTGGTTCGCCATCGCAATTTCATGCACAAGCTCGGTGATCTGCGCCAATCCGCGCCCCGCATTCTTGCGCATGGGCATCGGTGTCGTGCCGGTATGGCTTTCCTCGCCTGTCACCGTCACCTCAATCCATCGCAAGCCCTGCCCGTGTGTGACAACCCCAATGTCCACGCCTTCGGCTTCCAGTATCGGCCCTTGCTCGATGTGCAGTTCAAAGAACGCTTTCATCTTCCGCGCGCCGACTTCCTCCACGCCGCGCCAGCCGATGCGGGCCAGTTCATCGCCAAATCGTTTCCCGTCCGCGTCCGTTCGCGCATAGGCTTCGTCTTGCGAGATTACCCCCGCAAATACGCCGGACCCCATCATTGCAGGCGCAAAGCGCGAACCCTCCTCGTTCGTCCAGTTCACGATCGTGATCGGATGCCTGGTTTTAATGTCCAAATCGTTGAGCGTGCGCACGATCTCCAGCGCTGCCAAAACGCCCAGCACCCCATCATAACGCCCGCCTGTCGGTTGCGTATCCAGATGCGAGCCAACCATGACCGGCAGCGCATCCGGGTCCGTTCCGGGGCGTGTCAGGAACATCGAACCCATCTGGTCAACGCCCGTTGTGCAGCCTGCTTCTTCTGCCCAGCGTTGAAACAGAGACCGTGCTTCGCCATCCTCATCGGTGACAGTCTGGCGATTCGATCCGCCGGCAACCCCCGGTCCGATCTCTGCAATAGTGTGGATTGTTTGCCACAACCTCTCACCGTTGATACGCAAATTCTCTCCGGGAACACGCATTTTCACATCTCCGTGATGATCCGGCTGTTCAAACGCGAACAAAAATGTTTTAGATCGTTGATTATAAACGCGTACATCGTCAAAAAGTAATAGTGAGGTGAAAAAAAGCCAATGATGGCAGATAAAGCACCGCGTGCTGGGCAAACACGCCGCAAGACCGCAATTCAGAAAAACAATGAAGCGAAAATTCTCGATGCGGCATTAGACGAATTTTCAATCACAGGTTTTCGTGGCTCCACGATTGACAACATCGCCAGCGCGGCGGGTATGTCAAAACCAAACCTATTGTATTATTACACTGGTAAGGAACATATTTACACCACTTTGCTCGATCAACTCAT
Source organism: uncultured Neomegalonema sp. (assembly GCA_937944035.1). Taxonomy (GTDB): domain Bacteria; phylum Pseudomonadota; class Alphaproteobacteria; order Rhodobacterales; family Rhodobacteraceae; genus JAHDDY01. Next base: position 4,768 of record CALDZQ010000373.1, read on the forward strand.
CCATCTTTGGACTGATCCACTCGAAGAGATAAGTGCCGAAGGGGACCCGATTGAAGAACTTCGGGACTACATACACCTCAAACTAGAAATCTCCCGCACCCACCCGCGCGAATCCCGCCTCTTAGCCAATGAGATCATTCAAGGCGCTCACTTTGTGGGTGAGGCACTGGCTGGGTATCCAACAGATCTTCTCAAAGCCAAAGTGACGATTATTCAGCAATGGGTTGATGAAGGGCGCATTGCCAAAATTGACCCGATCCATTTGATTTTCGCAATCTGGTCCACAACGCAGCATTACGCCAATTTCGACTCACAGGTTCGAACGATCCTTGGGACAAAAGGCGATGGTCATTACGAGGATGCGTTTAAAACCCTTGAAGCAATCTTCCTAGACGGATTACGCGTGAAGTGACGCTTGCGCAGTACACGCTCTGCCCGGCAACGCGATTTTCGGGCAGATGAGCGTGCCGGCAAAGGGTTTGATCCCCGTTCTATCCGCTGCCAATTTCGTGATCGGAATGGGCGCTTTTATGGTTGTCGGGTTGCTCAATCCGCTGGCCGATGACCTCGCAATATCAACCGCCTCGGCAGGTTGGATGATGACGAGCTATGCGCTGGCATACGCCATTTTCTCCCCGATACTCGTATCCGTTACAGGCCAAATCGGCAGAAGGCGCGTATTGGCCACGGGCCTGTGCATCTTTGCATTGGGATGCGCTTTATGCGCCATAGCGCCAAATCCCGCATTGGTGTTCGGCGGACGCGTGATCGCCGCCGCAGGCGCGGGAATGTTCACTCCCGTTGCGGCCGCTGTTGCCGCCGGGCTAAGCGCACCCGAAGGGCGCGCAAAAGCGCTGGCCACCGTGTTTTTCGGTATGACGCTCGCACAGGTTTTCGGTGTCCCTGTGGGCGGCTTTATCGCGTACACTTTCGGATGGCGTAGCGCGTTTATTCTTGTCGCGCTGCTCACCTTACCTTTCATCTGGCTGGTCTGGACCCGCGTGCCCACGGGGCTTCATTTTCAGCCCGTCAAACTTGCAGACCTCGCAAAAATCTTGCGCAACGGTCCGGTAATGCTGGCTGTCTTGTTCACAACCTCTTTCCTCAGCGCGATCTACGTCGTCTTCACATATCTTTCGCCCCTGTTGACTGAAACGATGGGTTATGAGCGCAACGGCATCACAATCGCCTTGTTATTTTATGGCGCGGGTGCTGTGGCGGGGAACATTCTGGGCGGTATTGTAAGCGATCGGATCGGCGCATATCGAACCCTTCTGGGCTTGGCTGTTGCACAAGTCTGTGTGATGCCGCTGTTTTCTTTTCTTCCCTTTTCACAACCGCTTGTCTTTGCGCTCCTGTTGTTCTGGCCGATTTGCGGCTGGTCCTTTATGGCTGCGCAGCAAGTCCGATTGCTTTCCATTGCACCGGAGGCGGCCAGCGTCGTACTCTCCCTGAATGCGGCCGCGCTTTACGGCGGCGCGGCTTTGGGCGGAACAATCGGCGGGGTGATCCTGACGGGATACGGGCTTACAGCTTTAGGGGTAAGTGGTGGGCTGGCCGCCCTGGTCGCGGTGGTGCATATGGTTATTTCAGGCCGTGTGTCAGGTCGTTGACCTCATATCAATCCCGCCCCAGCAATAGAATAACCAGAGCGCTCAGGATCAGCAGCACCCCCAACCAAACCATCGGTGCCGGCCAATCCTTGCCCAATAATCCCTCATAAAGCGTCACAAAAGCAGGTGTCAGATACCCGTAAGCCATCACTTTGCCCGACGGCAATTTCATTGCGGCGAATTGCAGTAAGGCAAATGTCAGCGCAGTTGTAAAAACGGCCAGATAGGCCACCGTAATCCACACAATCCCCGGCAAAGCCGACCAATCCGTCGCAAGGGCAGGGCGCAGCGCATAAAGCCCAACTACCACAATAGCCCCGATGATCGCCCCCAGAGAATAAACCAATACAGGCTCGCCACGGTTCAGCCTTGGAACCATCGGCGCGTAAAGCGCGTGGCAAATGCACCCGACAAAGAAAATTTTCTCCCCTGCGCCCACATCGAAAGCGAGTAAAGCGCTCATATCCGCCCGGAATATCACCCAAAGCGCCCCGACTGCCCCGATTGCCAGCGCCACCACCATCGACAGCGGCGGGCGTTGCCGCACCAACACCCATCCAAATACCGTACTCATCGCCGGGATCAGGGTGAATATCGCGCTGGTCGAAACAGGTTGCGCGGTCTTCAATGCCTCGAACATCAAGACGAAATACCCGCCCATCAGCCCGCCCAGAATCAGATACCGCCACGGGGCTTGGGCATACCGGCGCTCAATTTTCACTCCCAGCACCGCAATCGCGGCACTCATCACGCACGCCGCCAAGATGAACCGCAATGCCGTCAATGCTCCGGGATCGATATAGGGCGTTGCCCGTTTGCCAAAGCTGAAAGCTCCGGCGATTAGCGCGGCGAACAACAACATCGCCGCATGGCCGGAAAGCGTGCCCTTCGCTGCCAACCCGTTCGCACGCTTCATGACCGCCCCTCCTGCCCCCAATACAACAGTTCAGCAAGGTCCGGTCTTTATCAACAAACAAAATAATTGCCGCCAACGTCCAACGCGATACGTCACGATCCGAAACGGGAGTTTAATCTGAATGGATGACGCAATACGTAGCGAGATTGTCGAAATGGCGCTCAGCGACCATGTCAGCTTTGCCGACATTAAAGCGCAGCACGGTTTGAATGATTCTGAGGTGAAAGCGTTGATGCGTGAGACGCTTAAACCGGGCAGCTACCGTGCGTGGCGAAAACGCGTCCGCGATTTCGGCGACCGTCGCGAACGTTACAAATAGGCGGTTAATCCGTATGCGGTGCAGCGCGTTCGGATTTGGATGCCTCCGCCTCGACCAGCGGCTTCAAAACGCGCATGGTGCGATAATAGTTTGATGCTTCCAAAGCACGGCGCGCATTATCAACAATCTTTGACGTATTTTCTGACGTATTGAGATTTTTCAACGTATCAAGATGCTGCGCAACCTCAGCCATCATCGATGATCCGACCAGCGGGTCGGACAAAGCTTGTTGCGCCGCGAAGTAAGCGCGCGACGCAGGCCCGATAACATCTTCAGCAGATAACGCCTCACGAAGACGCAAGATAGCCGCATCCTCCGTCATGATGACGATCTGTGTGCGACGGGGGCCGTTTTCGACCACCACACCGTTTATAAGCACCTGCTCTCGCGGTGCCAGCTTTAGCGCTAAACCGGGCATTCCGTCTCTTCCATCGCAACGAACAGCAACAGCGCTTGCTGCGCTGGACTGAACAGTGACAGTCATAACGCGATTTCCTCAAGGTCTTGTAAATCGGGGTTGTAAAAAACGGTTCATAATCAGCGGTGTAAAATACATCGGAAATTGATACAGCGCCGCATAGATCGAAAAGACCGATGTTTCCGGCAATGCGGCCAGAAACAGGGACACATTCCGGTTTCCCGCCATCACCGCCAACGCCCCGGCAGTCTCATCTCCGGCAGACCTGCGCGTCAGACGATGCGTGATAATCTGCAACCCGAAATTCGGGATGGCAGCCAGCGCGAAAATCGCCAGCGCCAGCGCTGGATTGCCAAGAATATGAGCGGTTACGCCATCAAAAAGCGGGATGATAAACACCAACATCCCAATCGCCCCGATCCCGTCAAAAGCCAACCGTCGCTCGCTTATTAAGGCCGCTCCGAGAACTCTACGCAGCAGGATTGCCGCCGTTGCACCCGCTGTGATGATGCAAAACAACCGCACAGCAAGTTGCCACCCGTCCAACGGGACCGCATCTCCCAACAACATCAACACGACAACCGGTCCGATAACCGGTGTCAAAAAGCTGGCCACAATGCTGATCTCAAGCGCGAAAACCGCGTTCAACCCCATCAGCAGGCAAATTGCGGCAGATGATGCGATGGGGGGTGCGGCATGGCCGTAGACAAGTGCCGCCTTCATCTCAGCGTTCAGCCCCAGTAACGCCCCGATGCCATAGAGAGCAACCGGAAGCGCTGCGATCAGCACTGTACTCCAAAGCATTGTTTTAATGATGTTTGCAGGCCGCAGCGCATCGCGCACTGTCTGGAATACATCCACCCGCATCATCGCAAGCGCGTAGATCATCGCCACAAAAAACGGCAGAGCCGGACGTAGGATGGCCGCCAGATCCTGCAAAGTAAGTGCGGCAACCGCGCCGATAGCAAGCACCCACCGCGCCCGCGCGCCCAGCCATTCAAGGGCGCGTAAGACAGCCATCAGGGCCGCGTTCGCATACTATCGGGCAGCCACGTCGCCAGTTCCGGAACCATGACGAGTACGATCACCATCACGACCATAATCAGGAACATCGGGAAGGCGGTCTTCGCCACATACCCGATTTCATGCTTGGTCAGCCCTTGCATGACGAACAGATTAAACCCGATCGGCGGTGTAATCTGCGCCATCTCGACGACAACCACGACGAAGATGCCGAACCAGATCATATCGAAACCCAGCGCCTGAAACGCGGGCACATTCACCATCGGTTCAACCACAGCCATCGTCAGCACAACCGAAGAAATACCGTCCAAAAAACAACCGATTATGATGTAGAACAGCGTCAAAGCCGCAATCAGCGCAAACGGCGAGTAATTCTGTTCAGCGATAAACTCGGCCAGTGCGCGCGGCAGGCCCGTGAACCCCATTGCCAACGCCAAAAACGCCGCCCCCATCAGAATAAAAGCCACCATCGTCGATGTCCGCACCGCCCCCATCAGCGAGGCGCCAAACGTCGTAAGCGTCAGCGAGCCTTGCAGTGCCGCCATCAGCAGCGACCCCAGCACCCCGAAAGCGGCGGCCTCGGTAGCCGTGGCAAAGCCCAGATACATTGACCCGATCACCAGCGTGATAAGCAGCAGTACAGGGATCAGGAAACGTGAAGCGATCAACTTGTCCTTAAAGCTGATTGGCGGTTCCGGCTCAGGTCGTTGACTTGGAAAAAGGTAATGCCAAGCAACGACATACGCCATAAACATCAGCGCCAACGTCAAGCCGGGTATGACCCCTGCCATAAACAGCTTCGAGATCGATTCGTTGATCGTCACCCCGTAAACGATCAGTGTCAGGGATGGCGGTATCATTAAGCCCAAGGTCGCAGCACCGGCCAGCGTTCCCACGGTCATAAATTCAGGGTAGTTCCGACGTCGCAATTCCGGAATCGACATCTTGCCAACCGTCGTCAACGTTGCGGCAGAAGACCCTGAAACGGCGGCAAAAATTGTGCAACCGACAATGTTCGTGTGCAACAATCCGCCCGGCAGGCGCGCCATCCACGGCGCAAGCCCGCGAAACATGTCTTCCGATAATCGCGTCCGAAACAGGATTTCGCCCATCCAAATGAACAAGGGCAGGGCGGTCAACGTCCAACTCGAAGACGCCCCCCAAATCGTCGTAATCATCGTGTCCCCGGCCGGGCGGGTCGTGAACAACTCCATCCCGACAACCGCAACACCCAACAGCGCCAAGGCGACCCAAACACCTGTTCCCAATAACAAAAACAGGACAAAGACAAAGATGAATGTCAGATAAAGCTCATCCATCGTTTATGCCTCAACCGACAGCGGTTCATCGCTGACGTTTTCTTCGGTGAAATTTGTTGTCCGTTCAAAGACGAGGCGGAAAAAATTGTCCCAAACCGCAATCGCCAGCAAGATCGTCCCGGCCGCCATCGCGAGTTGGGGTATCCACAACTGCATTGCATCCTGACCTTGGCTGATGTCGTTGATCTTCGCCGAGACCTGTGTGCCTTTAACGGCATAGCGGGCAAAGTAGGTCGCCAGAACAGCGCCAATTCCAAAACACCAGAACTCCCCCCACACGCGGCGCTTGCCCAGCGCGGTTAGCATAAGGTTCACACGGATATGAGAGCCGGAATTCAGGGCGTAAGCGAGGGCAAAGAAACTAGACGCCGCCATACAATAGCCCGCGTAGTTGGTCGATCCGGGAAACGCCAGAGAGGACCACCGCGACACCATCTGCGCAACGATAATGCCGAGCATGGCCAACAAGAAACCCGCTGAAATCACGCCACCGAGAAAGTAAAGCCCATCAAGACCTTTGCGGAAAATCCTGTATTTCGTGCCCAACCAGGTCAAAAGCATGACAATCAATATCGCGCCGATACAGATCAGAACAGCTTGCGTCGCCCGCCAGTTACAGTCGAAACCCGTAAGCTCAATGGCATCGCAAACGCCCTTGGCGATCCCCTTCATGTGGTCACTCCCACCATCAATTTTTGATTATATCGGGAAACCTCCCACAGGATCGTATAGCAAGCGCTCCGCACCCCGACAGGTGCGGAGCGATTGCTAAGTCATTCGGCTTGATAGGCATTAACCACGGCAGCACCTTCATCACCCGCAGCTTTCAGCCATTCCTCGGTCATCGTAGCACCGATTACCTTAAGCTCATCGACCAGCTGTTCACTTGCGGGGCCGACGGTCATTCCGCCATCGGACAGGCCTTTCATGGTGAAGTCAGTGTACTGCACCGAGCGCCAGTATCCGGAATAAGCGGCCAGATCAGCGCAACCTGTGACGGCATTCTGGACTTCCTCATCCAAATCTTCCCACGCGTCCATGTTCACCATCACCGTATTGCGCGGCAGCCAGCCGTCCACTTCGTAGAAATGCGTCAGATGCTCCCAAACCTTGCGGTCATATCCCGTCGCGCCTGACGAGATCATTGACTCGGCAACACCGGTAGCAAAAGCTTGGCTTATTTCCGCTGCCTCAACTTGAACAGGGACCATACCTGTCAGTTCAGCAAGCCGTGCGGTCGCGGAGTTATAGGACCGGAACTTAACCCCTTCCATGTCGGCGACCGAGTCGACCTCTTTCTTGAAATAGAGACCCTGAGGAGGCCAAGGCACGGAATACAAAAGATGCAGGCTTTGCTCTTCAAGCTTCTTTTCAAGTGTCGGACGCACCGCCTTGAAAAGCTTTTCAGATGCATCAAACGAGCTTGCAAGAAACGGGATGCTGTCGATGCCGAAAATCGGTTCCTCATTCTGGTGTGCAGAGAGCAGGCGCTCCCCGATCTGAACCTGACCCGTCTGAACCGCACGTTTGATTTCGCCACCCTTGAACAGCGACCCTCCACCATGCACCGTGATTTCAAGCTCACCGCCGGTGGCTGTGCTCACACATTTGGCAAATGCCTTACCGTTCTGGGTGTGAAAATTGCTGTCGGAATAGGCCATTGGCATATCCCATTTCTCACTTGCGACTGCGGTCCCGGCTGCAATCGAAAGGCCCGCTGCAACTGCGTATCCCAATACCTTCGCCATTCTGTTCTCCCAATGTCTACATGTTATTATGCCTTAACGCTCTATTGAGTATGGGCAATAGTCAACCTTGCAAGCGCATCATTTTTGCACTTTCTCGCGGGATTTCTCGAAAATGATGCTTTGTCGCTATCGGAAACGGCCCTATTACGCGCAGGGTTGGTATCATTTAGTCGCGTGATGATTGGCAACACGGCGGTCATGTTTCACTAATCTATGAGAACGCAAAATGGGTTCAACATTACGAATTGCCGTTGTCGGTGCGGGCATTGTGGGTGTCTCCTCCGCAGAATGGTTGCGGCGTGATGGACATGAAGTCACTTTGATCGACCGAATAGATCCGGGCGATCCAAACCAGACCAGCTACGGCAATGCGGGCATTCTGGCGCGCACTGCAATCGTCCCGGTTTCAACACCGGGGTTTATGCGCCACGTCCCGAAAATGCTGCTCGACAAGGACGGACCGCTCTTTCTGCGTTGGTCTTATCTGCCCAAATTGTTGCCTTGGCTGATCCCCTTTATCCGCAATGGCCGCGAGGATCGTGTGCGCGAGATCGCTGGGTCGCTCGACTACATCCTGGGCGATTCTGTTGACCAGCATTTCGCCCTGGCGCGCGGGACGCAGGCTGAAAAATACATTACGACCGGAGATTACGCCTATCTGTATAAAAACCGGGAGTCGTTCGCAAAAGACGGTTTCGGTTTCGCGCTTCGAAAAGAGTATGGCGCGGTTTGGGAGGAATGGACACGCGATCAACTGCACGAGTTTGATCCGAACCTCAGCGACAAGGCCGGTTTCGCTGTCGCCTTGAAAGATCACGGCTGGGTCAGCGATCCGGGCCGCTATCTTGCTGCGTTGGCTGCCACTTTTGAGTCAGGCGGCGGGCAGTTTCTGAAAGGGGAGGTCGATATGATCGCCCCTGATGAAGCACAGCCGACTCTAACCATGAATGGTGAAACGCATCAATTTGACCGCATTGTCATCGCTTCGGGCGTTTGGTCACGGAAAATGGCCGAAAGACTTGGCCACAAAGTCCCGATGGAGGCCGAGCGCGGGTACCACATGGTCCTCAAAAATCCTTCCTTCAAACCTGCCATTCCTTACATGATCGCCGATGCGAAATTTGTTCTCACACCGATGGATGGCGGACTAAGATGTGCGGGCTTGGTCGAGTTTGGCGGCATCTACGCCCCGGCCTCCGATGCCCCGAACGCGATATTCGAGCGCCGCATTCGCAGCATCTATCCCACCCTCACATGGGATGGTGTTGAGACATGGATGGGCCGTCGCCCCTCGACACCGGACAGCTTGCCCTTAATAGGAGAAAGCTCACGTGCCAAAGGCATTTTCTTCGCTTTCGGCGCTCAGCATATCGGTTTGACCTCCGGTCCAAAAACCGGGCGCATCATTGCCGATTTGATTGCTGGCAGAAGCCCCAACCATGATCTAACACCATTCAGTGCAGATCGATTTGATCGCTCCTGATCCCTTATTTATCAAGGCTTACGGCATGTATCAGTCCTTTGAGACCCCCTCCCACCCACACGGCGCCGAGCGTCTGGCGCACCTGCGCGTTGAGTTGTCAAAGCACGGTCTCACAGGTTTTATCGTACCGCGCTCCGATGCGCATCAGGGCGAGTATGTGCCTGCCAAAGACGAGCGGTTGCGGTGGCTGACGGGTTTCACAGGATCAGCGGGCATGGCGATAGTCTTGTCGGGAAAAGCAGGGGTTTTTGTCGATGGCCGCTATACTTTGCAAGCCCGGACACAGCTTGACGGCGATGCTTTTGAAACCGTTGCGATTGCTGAAGTCACAGTAGAAGAATGGCTGAGAACGCATACTGAAGCGGGCGATGTCATAGGCTTTGACCCGTGGCTTATCACACCACATCAACGGGAAACCTATCAGAACGCGGTCTTGCAGACTGGTGCGAGCCTGCGTGCTGTTGTGTCCGGCAATCCGATTGATGCCGTCTGGGACGATCAGCCCGCTGCGCCGTCCGGTGGTGTTCGCTCGCATCCGATTGAATTCTCTGGCGTTTCCTCCACCGACAAACGACGGCAGGTCAGCAACAGCTTCACCGAACAACAACTCGACGCTTTCGTTCTGACGCTGCCGGATTCGATCAACTGGCTTCTCAACATCAGGGGAGAAGACATCGCCCATACCCCGGTCGTTCTCGCTTTTGCGATTTTGCTGGCGAATGGAACAGTCGATTTGTTCGTCGATGAAGACAAGATTGATGGCGCTGTTCGCGATCATCTGGGGCCGGATATCCAAATTCATCCCACGGACGCTTTTTTACCAAAATTGTCTCAAATGCAAAACCAGCGTACCGGTCTTGAACGTGCCAGTGTTCCGGTTGCTGTCGAGGTTGCATTGCAGAATGCGGGCGCCCAAATCATATGGCTCCGCGATCCGTGCTCATTCCCTAAGGCGCGCAAGAACGCTGTGGAGCAAGCCGGTTCACGCGCGGCACATCTGCGCGACGGTGTAGCAATGGCGCGGTTTTTATGCTGGCTTGACCGGAAAAGCGGGGCAGGGCAGCTCAAAGAGATCAAAGTTGCCAAGCGACTTGAAAAATACCGTGCCGAGACCGGAAAACTGCGCGACATCAGTTTTGACACGATCTCCGCCTATGGCCCGCACGGCGCGCAGCCTCATTATCGGGTCAGCCGTGAGACGAACCTGACCCTTGCGCCCGGATCGCTCTATCTCATCGACTCAGGCGGGCAGTACGTGGATGGCACGACCGACATCACCCGCGTTATCGCGATTGGTGAGCCGACCGCTGAACACCGCCGCGCATTCACATTGGTCCTAAAAGGCATGATTACCGTCAGCCGCGCTCTTTTTCCAGCGGGGACAACGGGTGTGCAGATCGACACGATGGCCCGTATGGCGCTTTGGTCTAACGGCTTTGAATTCGATCACGGAACGGGTCACGGCGTCGGGTCTTACCTTGGTGTCCATGAGGGACCGGCCAGTTTGTCGAAACGCGGCACGGTTGCGCTCGAACCCGGAATGCTGCTCTCGAATGAGCCGGGATATTACAAAGCGGGCGATTTCGGCATCCGCATTGAAAATCTCGTGCTGGTCAATCCGCCCGCCATCCCCAAAGGCGGCGAGCGCGAGATGATGAGTTTCGAGACACTGACTTTGGCCCCAATCGACCTGCGCCTGGTTGAAGCATCCCTTCTGAGCGGTGGTGAGATCGAATGGCTCAACGCCTACCACACGCGCGTTCGTAATGAACTCGCACCTTATGTCGATGACAGCACGCGCGAATGGCTGATCCCAGCAACGTCATCTATTGCGTGAAGAGGAGGGCGGTTATCTGCCCAACTCATCCTCGACGAACTGCTTTACGATCTCCGCAAAACTACCGTCACGGATCATACCAAGCGCGTCGGCGCGTGTTGTCACCAATTTACTGGGCCAACCCCGCACGATGCCTTGGATTTTTTCGTCTAAATCATGGTCAACAAAGGCCCGCGCCTCATCACCGCCCTGTGCTTGCAGCGCATCCAGCATCTCACCAACTGTGACTGTCAGTCCGGGCAGAGAGATCACACGATTATCCGCCAGCGCGTCCTGCGAAAGCTCCGCGCAGCGCACAAGATTCTCAACGGTAGAGCGGGGAGAGGCCAACCATACTTCTTGCGTCAACTCAACCGGGCATAGTGCAGGCTCGCCTTGCAAAGGCTCGCGGATGATCGACGAAAAGAACGACGATGCCGCTTTATTCGGCTTACCCGGTCGCACCACAACGGTAGGCAAACGCGCGCCACGCCCGTCGATAAATTCGCGCCGCGAATAATCGTTCAGCAGCAATTCTCCGACCGCTTTCTGCGTCCCGTAACTCGTCTGCGGGACGGTGGCCGTCCAATCCTCGACGGGTTGAGGCACAGCGGTACTGAATGCGGCTACGCTGGACGCGTAAACGACAATAGGCATGTTCAATTCTGCCCGACATGCCTCTAAAATATTGAAAGTACCAAAGAAATTTGTGCGCATTCCGGCAACGAAATCTTCTTCAGCATGAGCGCTGACAATCGCTGCAAGATGAAAAACAACATCCCATCCGTTTTCGATTATCTTATCAACCGCCGCCCTGTCAGCAATATCAACCACATAACTCTTGCAAGGTACACGCGCTTTAATAGCAGCGGGAGAGACCACATCCGCCATCCCAATCTGCGTAATCGCCTCACCGCGCAACGATCCGCTATCCGCAAGCGTCTTTCCGAGTTTTTGCCCCAGAAATCCGCCACCACCTAAAATCAAAATGCGCAAAGCTTTGGTATCCTCAACAGCCGTATAAGCAATGTGACCGCAGTATAGAAATGTCGCCTGCTGTGCAAAGTCGAACTGTCGTTCGAGCTTATGTGCATTTCCATATTGATACCAAAACACCGGGAGGAGTTTTTTAACGCTGCCCCGCACCGATCATCGGTGAATGATTTCTATAAGGCATATTTTGCCGTTTCGCCGCTGCAGTTGCCAGGATGTTATCCAGAACCGCCTGCTCCAACTCGCGATCAAATGCCGTCATATAAGCCAATGCAGCGGTACGCCTTGTATCTGCGTCTTTGGTTTCTGAATCAGACATACTATCGGGTTTGTAATCCGCTATAGCGCAAACTTTTATGATGTCGGGCATGATGCTCTCCAATCGAACCAACTCCGCTTAGAGTAGTATTGCATTGTTGTGTATCGCGTAAAACGGGCTAGTGCGTGGAAATTTTTCGGACTAAAGGCCATGTTTTTTTAGATTTTACTCTGCTAGCAGAGCTAGGCGGTTGTAGCCGAATAGGTGATTATAAACCACGATCTCGCGCCAGCAGCGCAGCCTCGACGCGATTTCGCACATCCAGCTTCTGCAGGATGTTGGACATGTAATGCTTGACCGTTTTCTCTTTAAGATCGAGTTTGAGAGCGACCTCCTTGTTACTCAGACCCTTGGCAACGAGTTCGAGAATCTGTTCTTCACGCCGGGTCAGGGTGTCGGTCGGATGCGCCTTTTCCTCCGCGTAGCGCGAGCGTTTTGCCGTAAGAAGACGCGCGGCCAGTTCGGGAGAGATATACGACCGTTCATCCGCAACACCCAAAAGCGCATCGATCAACTGAGCGGCACTCACACCTTTCAGGATATAACCCCGCGCCCCCGCATCAAGCGCTGCTGTCACATCTTCATCGGCTTCAGAAACGGTGAGCATTACGATTTTAACGGTCGGGAAGGCGCTTCCGATTCTGCGTGCGGCCTCTATACCGCCACCCGGCATGGAAATGTCGAGACACACAATATCCGGCATATGCATCTTCGCCAGATCGAAGGCATCCTCAGCGTTACATCCCTCGGCGATCACATCAAGTGAGTCGCTTTCGCAGATGCTACGCGCAACGCCATCGCGAAATAGCGGGTGGTCATCAACTACAACGACACGAAGAGGTTCATGTTGCATTACCATTCTCCCTTGCATCGATTGTCATGCTGATTGTCGTGCCTATGCCCCGTTCGCTGTCGATATGGAACCAGCCGCCATGACTTTCGATGCGCTCGCGGAGACCACGCAAACCCAAACCGGCGGTTTCGCCGGTGTCACCGTATGCGAAACCGGGTCCGGCGTCGCTCACCTTGATCGAGAGTTTCCCGCGTTCGAACGTGCATTGTACACGGACATTTTTGCCCCCTGCATGATTGGTCGCGTTATTCAGTGTTTCTTGGATGAAGCGAAAGACGCAGATACGTGCCGGATGATCGAACCCCCGGTCGGGCTTGCCTTCAATACTTAAGTCCACTTGTTCGTTTGTTCTTTTCTCATGTGATTGCACAGCCCGGACCACGACCTGTTCGATGTTGGACGATTCGAGTTCCGGCAAACTGAGGCCACGGCAAATGTTGCGTATATCAGACAGCGCTTCATCAAGTGCCGCTTTGATACGGGAAACCTCCGATCCGGCCGCAGTGTTGTGCTCTTCTACGAGGCTGTTCACCCTCAGAGACGCGAATGCAACTGATTGCGCCGGTCCGTCATGCAGTTCCGCACTGATCCGCCGTAGAAAGCGTTCGTTCAGCTCGCTGGCCCGTGCTGTTGCCGCCTGTATGCGACGCCGTAAAGAATCGTTCTGCGCAGATACCTTTAAAAGTTGGTCAAAACGCTGTTCGAGGGTCGCGCGTTGGCGCTCAATCAGGCGGCTGCCACGGTACACGATAGCGAACAGCAGTGAAAACAATGCAGCGGTTACGCCCGCAATGACCAGCCAGGACCGCAACCGTGCCTGAAAGACATCATTCTCCAAATCCTTCGCAATCACATAGAGTTCGGCGACGGCAATGATCTCACCCGTATAAATTGAGTGGACAGGATTGTAGACTTCCAGAAGAGGCACATCCTCAAGACCTTCGACTTCCATATCGTCCGTGTCGCCGTGATCGTCGAACGAAAAACCGATACTGCCAGCCCAAGCGCGTTGCTGAGCCTCGCTCGGCTCGAACTGCTCGCCGATCAACTCCGGGTTACTTGAGAACGCGATAAGTCCATCTTCTTTCCAAAGCTTGATTGCGGCTATACGCTCCCGGAAATGAGGTTCCAGGAAAACCTTTTGCAGTGCCTCGGATGTTTCTGGTGAGACAAAGTCTTTGCTCGTGAGATCCTGAGCCAGCGGCGCGATAAAGCTTTCCATGTAAAGCACGGTCGAAAGTGCCGTATTACGTGTCACAGATTCCTCAAACTCGCGACCGACCCATAAGCCGGTGAGGATCATGCCTGCCAGCATGACGAAGCTGCCTGTAGCTGCGAATTTAAGATGCACAGGCCATGAGTTGCCGATGGTATTCTCGCCAACATATGGAGTCGTGACTGAACTTCTCAAACTATTGTCGGCCATCTGAACTACACTCTCCCCCCTTTTCAGGAGGGTATCCGAAAACAATACCTGACCGGCAGCCAAAGCCTAAAAGCCGACTGCCGATCCGGTTCATCACATAACCAACAGGAAGTCAGTCTCGTCGATGGTGGTGGCGTCGGTGTTTTTCAGGAACACCGTATCGGCACCGATCTCGATGGCCGTGCGGTGGCCGATCTGCGAGATCGTTACATCCGCGTCGAATGTCGCCGCAGCTATGCCGAACCCGGTGATGTCCAGAAGATCTTGGCCATCCAGAGGGTCAGAGTCGAAATCAGCGACCAGATCTTCGCCCGAACCAGATGCGAAAACGAACACATCCGCGCCGCCCCGTCCGACCAGCAAATCGGAACCGGCACCACCATTGATAATGTCATCATGCGCACCGCCGTAGATGCGGTTATCAAGCTCATTGCCATTCAAAGACAGGCCGGCAGTGGCATTGTAAGCCTGCAACACCTCGATCTCCATCCCGGCATCAAGCGAGAAGTCCGAACTGACAAAGATTCTGTCATAGCCTTCATCCGCCGCTTCGATAACGGTGACAGCTGAGTGGCTTACATAATAGACATCGTCACCGGCATTGCCCGACAGAATGTCGTCCTGGAGGCTGCTGTAGAGTCGGTTGGCCAACTCGTTGCCGCCCAGAGAAATGCCGCCGCCGACACTGGAAGCTTCGAGTATCTCGACCTCTTCACCAGCCCCCAAAGTCCAGTCGGCGTGTGCGATAACCTTGTCATTGCCTTCACCTGCCGCCTCGTGAACGGTCGTATCCGAGT
This sequence comes from uncultured Neomegalonema sp., assembly GCA_937944035.1. Lineage (GTDB taxonomy): Bacteria > Pseudomonadota > Alphaproteobacteria > Rhodobacterales > Rhodobacteraceae > JAHDDY01. Next base: position 19,811 of record CALDZQ010000373.1, read on the forward strand.
TCCTGACGACGTATGTATCGTTGCCATCACCCCCCGACAGGGCATCGGTGTGGTCACGGCTGCCGTTGAGTTGATTGTCAAGCTCGTTACCGCCAAGCGCAATGCCCCCGCCTGCGTCAGCAGCCACCAGCAATTCAACTTCCTCGCCCGCGCCGAGTGTCCAGTCCGCGACGGCAAAAACCCTGTCGTTGCCTTCGCCTGCGGCCTCGTGGACGCTGTCCCCGATGTTTCGGACGATGAAGTGGTCGTCGCCTTGACCACCCCACATATTATCGTTGCCGCTACCGCCGTGGAGGTGATCGTTGCCGTTTCCACCGTGCAGGGCATCGTTGTCGAAGCCACCAATCAATCGGTCGTCACCGTCTTCACCCTTAAGAACATCATCGCCCTTGCCGCCAATAAGCGTATCATTACCCAGATCGCCACGAATGTCGTCGTCGCCATCGCGTCCATTGATATTATCGTCGCCTTCATAAGCAAGTACGAGGTCATTTCCGGCACTGCCGGTCCACTCGTTATCGTTCTCATCGAGCTGCGTTACATCGAAATCCATGAAGACGCTCTCTGGAAGGTCTGTCAGTCCTGTGACCCGCTCCAGAATGTCTTTGAACCTGAAATCAGCGTTCGTTTCCAGGAACAGCGCGTCCTCGAACAGCTCCAGATAGTAGAAGCGGTCTCCATGCTGTAATCTGTCGAGTTGCTCATTAAAGATATAGCCGAAAGTCGAGCCGAGTTGGCCAAAACTGGGAACCTCCGCGAGACCGCCAATCCACAGGTCCATTGCCTCGAAGCCTTCGGGATACGCCTCTTGCAGCTGCGCAATGAACGCGTCGGACAGGCCATTCTGCGTCTGGAAATCATCCCAGCCTGTATACGGCTCCAAAGCGTTATCGCCGGTTTCGTCGAATAGCTGACGCCGCACTTCGTTGAAAGCAGCGACGCCGGTGTCACGCCCACGGAAGATATTGAGCGCGGCCAGATCAAGCGGCCTGCCGACCAACTGATTGCGCAGCGCATTTACCATATCAACGTCGATGGCTTGGTGGGGCGTCGTAAAGGACCCGGCCAAAAGGCCGTCTATTCCGTACTCGCCAACATTCTCCGGCTTGAGAAAGGCGTCAACGAGAGAAATCTGGCGTTGCTGACCTGTTTGCGGATCAATGAAGGTGACTTCCTCATTGAGCATGGAATGCCCAAAGCGATAGGCGACATGCGCGAACTCCGCCGAAACCGAAGCATCGACAGTCTCGTCATAGCCGTTGAAGCCATGTTCAAGGTTGAGGCCGCCGTCCCCCGGTCCATCAAGACCACCGGACATCGCCTCGGCGAATTCGGTGAAAATGACGCGCTGATACTCCATGATGTTCATGGTGCGCGCACCTTCAAAGTACTGTTCCTCGGTCCAGCTGTCGCCTGTGCGTTCCTTCAGCTCATCGACCCAGAAATTGTGGTTGCGCGCCCAAACCGTATGGATTGAGGTCAGCATCACGTTCTCGTTCGCGCGACCATCCCCGGCGATAAAATAATGCCCAAGCGCATCAATATCCAGCTCCGGCGGACCCGGAGGCGCGCCCGGTTCCGGTGTTTTGAATACCGGAATGAAGTCGATCAAAAGTGGCTTCCCGGTTCCGTCGAAGTTCGTAATGTCCTCTGCCGTAAGGTCCTGACCGTTGGTCATAATCCGATAGTTCTCGCGAATATCGTCCAGCGTTGGCAGCAGATGGAAGCCCGATGCTTCCACCGCCCCGTTTTTCAGATATGCGGTTTGAACCGGCTCACCCTGCGAATTGTACTGCCACTCGCGCAGAATATCCGTGATCGCATCGTGCGAGCCGTAAGTCTGGTTCTGGTCTGCGAAGGGCGATACTTCATTGACGTGCTGGACAGCTATCTCATCGCCGCTATTGGCGATGCCGTCCGGGTCAACGCCTGTACCATCGGCAAAGTTCGCGCGCGGTGCGGAGATCGGAAAGTCCGCAGTCCCAACTGTGTCAACAAAACCCGGCTGTCCCTTGTCCACGAAATCAAGGCCGTGATCGAAATACTGACCGAAGAAGGTCAGAAAAGCCGTTCCGCCGAAGGTGTTCGGCAGATCTTGCTCGTAACCGACGCCCCGGTTGTCTTGGTTGCTGACGATGTTAGAAATCTCGCGTGGAGTATTTACCGTTTGGCGAATACCCGATGCACCATCCGTATAATCAGGCGTCGTCAGGCGGACGAACTGGTTATCGGCGGCACCAAAATCAGGGTTGGCCTCGTTATTGCCGTACCCGCTGGAGTCCCGGTAGACGCCGTTTTGGACAAGCGCAAATAAATCCTGAATGTCTTGCTGGGATAATATAAGTGCCATGAGTTCTGCCCCCTATGCTTGAACTGATTAACTATTTCTGTCTGGCGACTTCTCCCGAAGCCGCCAGATTGTACTGGTGTTACTTACATAACCAACAGGAAGTCCGACTGGTCGATGGTGGTGGCGTCGATGTTTTTCAGGAAGACCGTATCGGCACCGATCTCGATGGCCGTGCGGTGGAAGATCTGCGTGATCGTGACATCCGTGTCGAATGTCGCCGCAGTTACGCCGAACCCTGTGATGTCCAGAAGATCCTGGCCACCCAGTGGATCGGAGTCGAAATCAGCGACCAGATCCTCGCCCGAACCGGATGCGAAAACGAACACATCCGCGCCGTCCCGTCCGACCAGCAAATCGGAACCGGCACCGCCATTGATGATGTCATCATGCGCACCGCCGTAGATACGGTTATCAAGCTCATT
>CALDZQ010000374.1 GCA_937944035.1 uncultured Neomegalonema sp.
CTGAGGGCCGGAAGGCGGCGCAAGCGCCCGCTTTTGCGCTGTTTGACAGGCGGCATTATTTCGATCTGATCGGCAAAACCCGCGTGACCTCCGGCAACCCGCGCATCTGGTCGCCGGGTATGGACTACCCTGTTTTCACGCCGAAATTCGTGCCGATGCCGGATGATATGGTCAGTGCGGAACGGCTGTGCCGCCGCTTGCAGGCGTTGCAGCGGGCGCTGGATGATCTGCCGAAACAGGCGAAACGGCTGGCGCGGTGGCGGGCGAAGCGCGATCATGCGCCCGCCGAGACGCGCAAATATCCGCCGATGCGCCCCGGTAGGCCGCCCGGTTACAGGGTGCGCCCCGTGCATGAGGTGCATCACGTTCTCAAAAACTGCCACGAACTCGCGCTCTACGCCCTGCACGACCCGCCGGATACGTCGTGAATTGAGGTGAAGTTTCACTCTGCGGATGCCGCAGGGTGCAGATAATCATGCGCGCCCGCCAAAACATGCGGTAAGGGTTCGGGCGAACATCCCAAGCATCCGGAAAAGCGCCCATGTTCGAGATCGCAGCAATCGTTGCCCCCGTCTTCCTCGTCGTTCTGATCGGTTTTGGCGCGTCCAAAATGCGGCTGATTATGGATGCGGAGGTGGACACTATCTTGCGGTTCACCACGCATTTCGCGGTTTCGGCGCTGTTGTTCAAGGCGACGGCGACGCTTGATTTAGCCGAGGCGCTCGATCCGGCGACGCTGGCATCTTACTATCTGTCAGCATTCACGGTGTTCGCGATCGGGATTTTTCTGGCGCGAAAGCTGTTCAATCAACGGCCCGGCGAAGCGGTGGCATCGGGGTTTACCGCGCTGTTTGCGAACTCGGTTTTTCTGGGGCTGCCGATTGTCGAGCGGGCCTATGGGGAGGCCGGATTGGCGGTCGGGCTGGCGATTGTGGCGGTTCATGCGCCGCTGATCTATTTCGTCGGTGTGGTGACGATGGAGAGCACCGCGCGGGACGGGACCGGCCCCGTGGCGGCGCTGCGCAAAGTGGCGCACACGCTGTCGCATAACCCGCTGCTGATCGCGGTGGCGGCAGGGATCGCGGTGAATCTGATCGGATTCCCCGTGCCAACAGCGGCGCTTGAAGCATTGGAATTGCTGGCAAAAGCGGCGTTGCCGCTGGGCATGTTCTCGATCGGCGCGACCCTTACACGCTACAGCCTGGCGGGGGATTTGTGGATTACGAGCGTGTATGTGGGCCTCGCCCTGATACTGCGCCCGGTCCTGGTGGCAATCCTCGCCTTCGGGGTGTTCGGGATTGACGCGGTGGCGGCAAAAGTGGCGGTGATGATCGCCGCGATGCCGGGGGGGATAAATATCTACATCTTCGCGACGCTTTACAAACGCTCGCAAGCCCTTGCAGCCAATGCGCTTTTGCTCGGCACGGCCCTGTCGATTGTCAGCATCACAATCTGGTTGGCCGTGTTGGGATAAGGCATGTCGGGGGCCGCTCAGAAATCTTTCAAACTGATGTCGCGCGGCGTTTTCGACCGCTTTTCATAATGTTTGAGAATCCGCCAACGCAGTGACGGCCACGCGAAGGCGACTGCAAACAGGAGAATTGCCAAGCCGAACACCAGCGCATTTTCCGCCAGCGCCAGCGCAACCAGCGTCACGAGAATCAGGACGATCATGCAAAAATCGAAATATCTGAAGAAAAACCGCCCCAGCGGACCCTTTGCGGAAGCCGATGTGTCACTTGGTAATTCACAGGCTTGCGCGAACAAAAATGGCGGAAACGTCATCCACCGCACCCACCACAGAACCGCGAACGGTTGTTTATTGGACGGATCGGCCTCAATCGCCGCCTCGGCACTGCGCCGCGCGCCCGCGAAATCCATGTTGTAAAACTGCGAAATCGACAGCAAAAACAGACGGTGAGGATCGCTGCCGTGGCGCTCCATATCAGTGCGGATCAGGGCTTCCGAGCGAAGAAAATCGCCTTTGTTCAACGCGATTTGCCGCTCCAGCGCATCGACCAGAGCCGTGTTTGCCGGGTTTTCACGCAACGCGTCGAGATAATCCTGCGCCCGGTGAATCGTCCCGAAAACGCACTCCGCCCGACCGCAGTAATAGAGATAAAGGTCGCGGTGATACGGAAAATCCGCTTTCAACCGCGCCAATTCAGGACGCACGAGCGCCGCCCTGTTCTGCCCGATAATCGCGTTCAGACGCAGCAGGCGGAAATCAATCATATCCGGCCACCGCGCGGCGTAGCGGTCGGCCATTTCCATGACCCCGGCATGATCGCCCCGCCCGTCCGCGATCTCGACCAGCAAGATATGCGCGCGGACATTGTCGGCATTATTTTCAAGAGCTTGACGAACGATCTTTTCGGCAGCACTGAAGTTGCCGGCCGTCAAAAACGCCTGGGCGGAGTTCAGGTTGTCCGCGCTCACACCCTAGCGCCCGTATTTCTTCAAAAACGCAGCCAAATCATCGTACAAGCCGTCTTTGTTGGCATATTCCGCGAAGTTCTGCGCCTGCCCCAGCCATTCGCCAACGCTGGAGCGCACTTCCGTAAATGCCTCGTTGAAATAGTCGTCATTCAGGGGCGAGAGATCTTCCTCGGAATTGCTGTCCTCAATCGCGTAATCGGTCGCCGTCTCGACCAGCGCCTCCAGATCAGCACCGGAGAAACCGCTGGTCCGCTTGACGATCTTGTCAACGGCCAAACCGGGGGCGACGGGACGGTCCTCCAACAAGCCTTTGAGAATAAAGGCGCGGGCGACCTTGTCCGGCGGCGGCACGAAGATGGTCCGGTCAAAGCGCCCCGGCCTGCGAAACGCGGAATCCAGCGACCAGGGCACGTTGGTCGCGCCAAGGAACAGTATCCCCTCGTTCTCGCCGGAAAAGCCGTCCATCTCATTCAGCAGCGTCGAGACGACTGTGCTTACCGAATGGTTGCTGTCGAATTGGCGACGCTGGGCCAAGGCTTCGATTTCGTCAAAAAACAAAACGACGGGCTTGGATTTGCGGGCATCGTCAAAAATTCCGGTGATCCGCTTCTCGGCATTACCGACATATTGGTCCAGCACATCGGCGGCGCGGATATTCTGGAAAAACGCCTGACATTCGGTCGCCAGCGCCCGCGCCATCATGGTTTTACCGCAGCCTGGCGGGCCGTACATGAGGACACCGCCACCCGCCTTGCGCTTGAATTTCTTGAACAGGCCGCTGTCTTTGAACGGGTTGATGATCTTACGGCGCACTTGGCGTTTAACATCCTCCAGCCCGCCGATGTCATCGAAGGTGATAACCGGACCAGCGATTTTGATCCGCTCACCATCCAGCCCCTTGTGCAGGGACACAACATTCGACGCCAAAGCGCCGGCCGATCCCGGACGCCAGAGAGCGGCCAGCTGATGAGCATCCGCATCTTCGAGCAGTCCGGCAGCCTTTTCGCGCAAATCATCCGAAGGAACGGCGTCCGCATTCAGCTGTCCGAGCGCGGCAACGATCACCGAGCTGTCCGGCGCGTTACCCAGCATCACGAGCAGGGCATTAAATGTTGCAGGAATGCCGGGATTCGCTTTGGCAAGATCAACAAGTCCTTGCAAATCATCAGAAATCGGAGTGGCCATGCGGGTTTGCGCTCTCTTTGCTGCGTTTCGTGACGCTTACAATACCGTTGTAAATCTTTAAACAGTGCAAAAATTAACATGCCCTACCAATGCGTGGATTTTGTTCCCGCCGATCCGGTCACATATGCTCACGCGAATGCGCCGCGAGTTGAAGGGCCACGCCCTTTCAATCGGGGCTGAGCGGCGTAAATCTCTCATCATAGCAAGGGGCAAACCCGCCCCACGCACTGAAGGAGACAGACATGAAAACGACCCTTAAAGCAGCCGCTCTGGTTCTCGCAAGCTTCGCAGTTACCGCCACACCTTCTGTCGCAATGGACAATCCGGCCGGTTACGCGCAAGCGAAGATTCAGAAAATCCTCAACGAGGCCAAGATGAAGGACACGAACGCCGTAACCTACAAAACCAAGCGCGCCACAAAGCAACAGCGGGTTATCTCGACCTCCATGCCCCTGAGCAGCGTCGAGCGCGCGCAGCGCAATCTGCGTGCAACACAGCGTATCCAAGTTTACGGCCGCTAGATCAACTTGATCGCGGATAACTCTAATCGCGTTGTAAGATCAGAAGATCAGGAAAGCCCTCGCCGGTGCGGGCAAGGGCTTTTTTTTCATTGTGGCAATTTCAGACCGATGGAAGGCCGATGCCCTCATAGGTAAAGCCAAGCCCCGCCATCATGCGCGGGTCGTAGATATTACGCAGGTCGATGATCTGCGGCGTTTTCAGTGCCGCTTTCACGCGATCCAAATCGAGTGCGCGGAACTGGTCCCATTCCGTGATAATCACGAGTGCATCCGCACCCTCGATCGCGGAGTAAGCGTCCCGGCTGAACTCAAGACCGGTCATCATTTTACGGGCCTCGTCCATGCTCTCAGGATCATAGGCCCGCACGGTTGCCCCTGCCCCGACCAGCGCCGGGACGATGTCTAGCGAAGGGGCGTCACGCATATCATCGGTATTGGGCTTGAACGCAAGGCCCAGCAACCCGATGGTTTTGCCCTTCACATCGCCGCCCATCGCTTTGATGATTTTTTGCGCCATCGCTTTTTTGCGCCGCGCGTTGACCTCGACCACGGATTCGACGATCTGCAAAGGCGTGCCGTAATCATTGGCCGTTTTAGTCAGGGCCAATGTGTCTTTCGGAAAGCACGAGCCGCCATAGCCCGGCCCGGCATTGAGGAACTTGCCCCCGATGCGTTTATCCAGGCCAATGCCCTTGGCCACTTGCTTGACATCCGCACCGACCGCTTCGCACAGATCGGCCATCTCGTTGATGAAGGTGATTTTCGTCGCGAGGAAGGCATTCGCGGCGTATTTGATAAGTTCGGACGTGCGGCGGGTGGTGAAGACGATCGGCGTCTCGTTCAGGAATAACGGGCGATACAATTCGCGCATCGACTCGCGCGCGCGCTCGTCATCCGTGCCGATCACGACGCGGTCGGGTCGTTTGAAATCCTCAATCGCCGCGCCTTCACGCAGGAATTCGGGGTTGGAGACGACGGCGAAATCGGCGGCGGGGTTGGCTTTACGGATGATTTCCTCAACCGCATCGCCCGTCCCTACAGGAACGGTGGATTTCGTAACAACGACGGTGAAACCGTCCATCATGCCCGCGATTTCCTCGGCGGCGGCGTATACATAGCTGAGATCCGCATGGCCGTCTCCGCGACGGGACGGTGTGCCGACGGCGATGAAAACCACGTCAGATCCCTGAATTGCGCTATGCGCATCGGTATCGAAAGACAAACGGCCCGCTTCGACATTTTTAGCGACAAGCTGATCCAAGCCCGGCTCAAAGATCGGAATGCCACCCGCGCGCAGGGTGTCGATCTTGCTGTCATCTTTATCGATACAAGTGACCATATGGCCGAAATCCGAGAAACAAGCCCCGGAGACAAGGCCCACATAGCCCGTACCGATCATCGTGATGCGCATCTTAATCTCCGCTTTGCCCCGGCAGCACGGTTATCCGTGCCCCTGCCTGATACCCTCCTAACGTTAGGAATTGGTTTCAAGACTGTACGCCGTACCGTTGACGATGGTACGGCGCAAGGATGGCGGAGCGGATTGTTAAAGCTCTTTGATGCCCTTGAAAGCCATGTCACCCCACACTTCGCGGATGCGGCGGTCGCGGCCGCAGCCATTGCGGTAGAGCTTATAGCGGATGGCGCTCTTCAGATAATAATCCTGATGATAGGATTCGGCCGGATAAAACGGCGCGGCATCGAGGATTGGCGTTACAATCGGATCAGCCAGAACGTCGGCTTTTGCCAGTGTGGCCTTGGAATTTTCTGCGGCTTCTCGTTGGGCATCATCAACGGCAAAGATCGCGCTTTTGTAAGACGTGCCCCGATCACAGAACTGGCCGCCATCATCGGTCGGATCGACGGAATGCCAGAATGCGGTCAGCAGCCTGTCATAGCTGACCTTGGCAGGGTCATAGATAACATGCACCGCCTCGTAATGGCCGGTTTCTGTGTAGGAGACCTGCTTATAGCTGGGGCGGACAACATCGCCGCCCGTGTAACCCGAAGTCGTGGCGATGACGCCGGGTACTTTGTCAAAATCTGATTCGACGCACCAGAAGCAACCGCCCGCGAAGATGGCCACTTTCTGACCCTGCTCAACCTCCGGCAATGTGCCGTACTCGGCGGCGCTGGCCGTGAAAGGCATCGCGGCCACCGTTAGACCCGCAACCAGCGAACCGGCAGCAATAAAGCCGGCAACACGGCGCTTTATGCTTGTCAGATTAAAAGTCATACGCGATTCCATCCTTTTCCCAATCTCCATAGCGCACGGGTTCCGCACCGCGCGGCCCGCCCTGTTCAGAAGGCAGCGTTAAAGCGCGCTCTTGCTGCTTACGGGCCTGAGCCTCGGCCAGAGCGCGCTCGGCAATCGAGGGGTCGGGCGTTTTTTCGGTTGCCATGCTTGATCTCACCTCAAAATCCATATCCACTCGACCCATATAGGGTGAAATAGGTATCAATGAAGGCAAAGATCGGACGCGAGAGGCATGAACAGCTTCAAAACAGTGTTACTTATGGCCGCAATGACCGCGCTTTTTCTGGTCGTCGGCTTTTCCATCGGTGGTCAGGGCGGCATGGTCTTGGCGCTGTTGTTCGCCGCCGCGACAAATCTGTTCGCGTGGTGGAAATCCGATAAGGTCGCGCTGAAAATGCATAAAGCGCAACAAATTCACCCACAAGACGCACCGCAACTATATGAAATAGTTGAACAACTGTCGCGTAATGCCGATTTGCCGATGCCGAAAATCTACCTCATCGAAGGCGCGCAGCCAAACGCTTTTGCAACGGGGCGCGATCCGGAGAATGCCGCCATCGCTATGACGACAGGGATTATTGAGACGCTGTCAACGGAAGAACTCGCGGGTGTGATCGCGCATGAGCTGGCGCATATAAAAAACCGTGACACCCTTATTATGACGCTGTCAGCGACGGTGGCGGGGACGATTTCGATGCTGTCGCAATTCGCGCTTTTCTTCGGCGGAGGCAGGCGGGATCGGCCACTTGGGCGGTTCGGGACCATTGCGATGGCGATATTCGCGCCACTGGCGGCGATGATTATTCAAATGACCATCAGCCGGACACGCGAATATGCGGCGGATCGGGCGGGGGCGGAGATTTGTGGAAATCCGCTGTGGCTTGCGAGCGCATTGGTAAAAATTGCAAATGCGCATAAGACGATGGTGAGCGCCCAACGGTTTCCGGCAAGCGCGCATATGTTTATCGTCAATCCGCTGTCCGGGGGCACTATGGACTCACTGTTTTCGACCCATCCTAATATGGAAAACCGGATCGCCGCGTTAAAAGCGTTGGCGCAGGAAATGGGGCAGAAGGTTACCTCTCCCCTGCCCCGAACGCGCGCCAAGCCACACGCCCCCTCGCGCATACCGAACACCGCGCCGGATCAGCGTCGTAAAAACCCGTGGCGGTGAACGCACCCGGCCAGAAGGCCCGCCATGCCGCCCTGATTGCGCTGGATGCTGTGCTCGACCGGGATCAGCCGCTTGACCTTGCGTGGCGCGAGGCGAAGCTGGAAAAGCTTGAGGAACGCGACGCGGCATTTGCGCGGATGCTGGTGATGACGACGCTGCGGCGGTTGGGATCGATTGATGCGGTGATCGACCGGTTTGTCGAGAAGCGCCCTGTCGGCAAAAACCGCCTCGGTGTACAGATAATGCGGTTGGCGGGCGCTGAATTGCTGGCGTTGGACACCGCGCCCCATGCCGCTGTGGACAGCGCCGTGCGACTTGCGAAAAGCCTGCCGCCAACGCAGCGGTTGGCGGGGATGGTAAATGCCGTCTGCCGCCGGATGGCCGAGCACGGCACGCGGATCTTTGACGAGATTGACTGCGATTCCGCCGACACGCCCGCGTGGCTGTGGGAGCGGATAAAGACCGCCTACGGCGAGGACGAGGCCCGTGCCATCGCCGCCGCGCACCGGAATGGTGCGCCGCTGGACCTGACACCGCGCGAGAATGGCGAGGAATGGGCTGAGAAGCTGGGCGGGCGGTTGACGCCGACAGGATCGATCCGCCTGAACGCCGCCGGGGCTGTTCCCGCACTGGAAGGATTTGAGGACGGGGCATGGTGGGTGCAGGATGCCGCCGCCGCGCTGCCCGTAAAAATGCTGGGCAATCTGCGCGGGAAGCGGGTTCTGGACCTGTGCGCCGCGCCCGGTGGCAAGACCATGCAGCTTGCGGCCGGAGGGGCGAAAGTAACCGCCCTCGACCTGTCAAAAGCCCGGATGCGAAAAATGCGCGAGAACCTGCTGCGCACAAGGCTCAGCGTTCATGTGGTCATCGGCGATGCGCTGGATTGGGAGCCGGAAATGCCTTTCGAGGCAATCCTGCTGGATGCGCCATGCTCGGCCACAGGCACGATCCGCCGCCACCCCGACCTGCCGCATCTGAAAAGCGGCGGGGCGCTGAATGCGCTGAAACCGTTGCAGGATGCGCTGTTGACCAAGGCGTTCAACTGGCTTGCCCCCGGCGGGACGTTGATTTTCGTCACCTGCTCACTGCTGCCCGAAGAGGGGATGCAGCGGGTTGAGGCGATGCTGGCCGCTCATCCCGAAGCGCGGCTTGACCCGTTGGATGCGGAGGCGGACGGCATACCCGCAGAGATGATCCGCGAGGGGGCGCTGCGTACCCTGCCCTCACAATGGCCCGATATTGGGGGTATTGACGGATTTTTCGCGGCGCGGATACGGCGCGTGGAATGATCGGGACAGCGATCTCAGACTCCATCGCCATTTACGGCGAAACGGCCATGAGCATCGCTGTCCTCGCCTATCTTCTGGGTGGCTTCGTCAAGGGAGCAATCGGTTTTGCGTTGCCCACTGTCGCGGTCGCCGTTGCGACCCTCGCCCTGCCCCCTGAGGTCGCGGTCGCCTATATGGCGCTGCCCGGCCTGGTGATGAATATCTGGCAAAGCGCGCGGGACGGGGTGGATGTGGCGCTGGACACGCTGAGAGAATTTCGCATTGTCATCGGCGTCATGCTGGTGTCGCTGTTCGCCTCGACCCAGTTATTGCCGCACCTGGAGCCGCACACATTCTATGTGATTATGGGGCTGGGGCTGACGAGTTTTGCCGTTGTGCAACTGCTCGGCTGGCGACCGACCAATCCGCCGCGTCCGGCGGCCGATATTATCGCAGGCGGCACGGGGGGATTTTTCGGTGGTATTTCAGGGGCATGGGGACCGCCGATCCTGATGATGCTGATGTCGCTGAACCTGCCGAAGCGGGTGTTTGTGCGGACTTGCGGGGTCACGTTTCTACTGGGTGCGATCCCTTTTATCCTCGGACATGCGAGTACAGGCGTTTTGAACACGACCACGGCCACGATCTCCGCACTCATGCTCATCCCCGCTGCGATCGGAATGCGGCTCGGCCAGACGATACAAGACCGTCTGCCCGCCGAAGCTTTCCGTAAGGTGATCCTGACCGTGCTGGTGCTGGCGGGATTAAACTTTCTGAGACGCGCTTTCTTTGGCGGGTGAGCCGAGTTTTCCCCGCACGAGCCGCAGCACCATCGCCTCCGGTCCTTCCGGCTTGCCGATCAGCACCCACAGCGCCATCAGGGCCAGCGGGTAGACGATGACGCCGATGGCGATGCTGGTTATGAAGGACAAGCCCGCAGCGCCCGCCGTCTCGACGACAGGCAATGCCGCCTGTACCGCACGCAAGCTGAGCGCCATCACCAAGGCCGCGCCCAGCACGCGGGGCATCCAAGACAGCACCATCTCCACCGGAGCCTGCATAAGCCGCAGCACGACGCGCATGACCAGCACGGCATAGAGCGCGCTCATCCCCGTCATCGCCCATGCGGCCCCTGTCAGCCCCCACTCAAGGGAGGCGAAGTAAATCGCGGGCGCACCGACCAGCAGGGACAGCAGTTGCAACGGGGCAAGGCGGCGCGGCTGTCCCATCGCTACGATCACGGGCCAGCAAAACACAGCCGACGCGCCGAACAATCCGTTGAACGCAAGCACCCGCAAAGGCGGGACGGCCTGCATCCAATCGCCGCCGAACGCCAAGCGGATCGCGGGTTCGGCCACGGAGGCCACACCCACCGCGAATGGAACCGCAATCACCATCGCCGCGCCATAGGCCATGCAGAACTGCGCCCGCAACTCGGCCTGTTTGTCTTGCAGCTTTGAGTAGCCCGGCATGAAGGCCCGCCGCAGCGGCATGGCGAACTCCGTCGCGACCAGATTGGCAAGCTCCATCGCCAGCGCATGAATGCCGAGCGCGGTCAGGCCCAGCGTTTTACCCAAGATGAACGTATCCGCGCGCCGCTGGGCGAATTGCAGAAGGTTGGTCGCCAGCATCCATTTCGAGAAACCGAAAATCTCCGCAAACGCCTCTAAAGACGGTCGCGGACGGTAAGGGTGCAGCCAGTACGAGCTGAGAATCGTCGCCAGACTGCCCGCAAGCAACCCTGCAACGAGCGCGCGGTAATCAGGCCAGATTGTCAGCGCAACGCCGACACAGGCAACCGTGCTGGCCAGCTTGCGCACTGCCAGATAGATGAAGTCGGTACGGAAATTGAAGTTACGCTGAAAATCGGAAACGCCCGGATTGAGCAGGCCCAGCACGATTTGCTGCGCGGCCAAGGCATAGGCGACGCAGGTGAGTGTCTCATCACCATAGAAGCCCGCGAGGGGCTTTGCCGCCAGCAGGGCAATACCGCCGAGGAGCAGCCCGCGCAGAACCATCAGGGTCCATACGGTGTTGTAATGCTTTGGCTGCGGGTCGGGGTGGCGCACGATGGCGGCGTTCAAAGACATATCGCTCATCGCTTCGAACGCGGCGATGAAGGCAACTGTCAGGCCGACCACGCCGAACTCCGCCGG
>CALDZQ010000375.1 GCA_937944035.1 uncultured Neomegalonema sp.
TGTCGAGGCGAACCGCACCAGACGCAGCGCAATACCGCCATGCAGCATCAACTCGCCCGCAAAAATGAAAAACGGGATCGCCAGTAGCGAAAAGATTGTCATGCCGGAGATGATCCGCTGGAACGTAATCAGCAGCGGGAAACCCTCATAGGCGAATACGATCAGGGCCGAAATCCCCATCGCAAAAGCCACCGGCACACCGATCACAACCCCGAAAGCGAAGACGCCCAGCAGTATGGTCAATCCCATGACGGGCCTTCCTCCACCGGACGTGTGCCGGGCTTGAACAGATAGGAAATTTGCCGGATGGCCCGAAAGCCCGCGAACAAAAACATCAATCCGCCGAGAATTGCGGCGGGCAAGGTGCGCATCCCTTCAGGGATATTGAGCATCGGCAGTTTTGTCGACCACCCGAACTGCACCAGCTGTATACAAGAAATCAGCATCACAAGACCGAACCCGGCAACGGCCAGATCGCAAATGATGCGCAAAACATTCCGGATCGGACGGGGCATGGCCTCGCGGATAAAGCTGACGCCGAGATGCGTGTTCTCGTGAACGCCCGCCGCCGCGCCCAGAAACGTGATGTAGCAGATGAGCAATAGCGCCAGTTGCTCGACCCAAGTGGGCGTGACATTCAGGACATAGCGCCCGAAGACCAACCACCCGAAAATCACGACAAGCACCACGAGCGCGCAACTGCTGAGAAAAATGCAGGTTTTGCTCAGAAAATCCAATACCCGCCCAATGGCGGAACTGGCCGTCGGATTGTCGCTCATCCTGTTGGATCTCCCGATACGGCATCTGTCGTTGAGATCCCTCCGCCCCGCCATTCACGCGGGGCAAAGGGTGCGCGCAGGATACAGCGTCGCTTACTTAGCCATTTCCTCGACCATTTTGGTCAGTTTGGAAACGGCGGCTTCCAGCGCGCCGATACGGTCCTCGACCGACTTCATCCCGCCCGCATCCGGTGCGTCGCGGATCATGCTGACAAGGCCGTTCAGATCGCCGTTTTCCTTCAGGAAGTCGTCATAGACAGATGCCATTGCCGCCTGAAACGGTGCTTTGTCAGCGATGGCATTAACCGTCGTGCCACCCGATTCAACCGCCTTCATGCTGGCTTTCTCCCGCGCCTGCCACAACTCGCGTTGCTTTTCGGCGCTCGCGCGGCCTGCCGCTTTGACGACCTTCTGCTGCTCAGGTGTCAGTTTGTCCCATGTCTTTTTGCTCATGCACAGACATTCCGGGATGATAAGGTGCTGCGACAGCGAGTAGTATTTCGCCACCTCGAAATGGTTGGTCGATTCATAGGAGGGCGGGTTATTCTCCGCCCCGTCAACCACGCCGTTTTTCAGCGATTGATAGACCTCGGCAAATGCCATCGGCGTGGCGTTGCCGCCCATTGACTCGATCATTCCGACGAACAGGTCGTTGTTCATCACGCGAACCTTCATGCCCTTCACATCGTCGGGCGTGTTGATCGGCTTGATCGAGTTATAGAACGAGCGCGCCCCGGCATCGTACCAGCCCAGCGCGACGATCCCTTTTTTCTGAAGACCTTTATCAATCTCATCGCCAACCGTACCATCCATCAATTCGTACATCTGATCGATGCTTTTGAAGATGAAGGGCAGCGAAACAACGTTGGTTTCGGGCACGACCTGCCCCATCGGGCCAAGGCTGAAAACGCCGAAATCAAGCGCGCCCAGACGCACTTGCTCAATCGCATCAGGCTGTGAGCCAAGCACGCCGCCGTGAAAGATTTTGCCCTTAATCGCGCCATCTGTCTTTTCGGTCACTTCGGCAAGGAACTGTTCCATACCGTGCGAAACCGGATAATCGACAACATGGATGTTCCAGCCGCGCCAGTCTTTCGCCTCGGCAGTAACCGCGCCGAGCATCGTGCCGGCGAAGGCAAGCGCAACAGTACCCGATCTGATGGCACGGCGCGTCGATCCTATGAACTTCATAATCTCCGTCTCCCCATGAGTGAACCGGTTTTCCGGTCTGTTTTATCGAACCGCCGATACAAAGTTTAACGACTCGGTTCGTTGACAAGTTTCACCATACTAGAATACCCAAATGCAAGGGCAATGTACGCCAATACAGGAGTAACGCGATGGACCTTCAAGGTAAAACAGCGATCGTTACAGGGGGCGGGCGTGACATAGGCCGGGCCTGTGTCATGCGCCTCGCAAAGGCGGGAATGCGGGTCGCAATCAACTATCATTCCAGCAACGAAGGCGCGGATTCAGCTGTTGCTGAAATCAAGGCGGCCGGCGGGGATGCCTTCGCGCTCAAGGGCGACATGACCTCCGATACCGATGTCACCGCACTGGTGGCCGCCACACGTGAGCATTTCGGCGATGCCATCAACGTCCTCGCCCATGTCACGGGCGGTCTGGTCGCCCGCAAGACGATCCGCGAGATGGATTTGGACCATTGGAATCACGTGCTTGATCTGAACACCACCTCCTTCTTCCGCATGGTCAAGGCGGTCGAACCGCATATGCCTGAGGGCAGCGCGATCATCCCGATTGCCTCGCAAGCCGCACGGGATGGCGGCGGGCACGGCGCGGTGGCCTATGCCGCCTCGAAAGGCGCACTGATGTCGATGACGCGCGGCCTGGCCAAGGAATTCGGAACCCGCATCCGCGTCAACGCGATCAACCCCGGCATGATCGACACCGACTTCCATAATATCTTTTCAAAACCCGAAGGACGCAAACACGTCTCAAGCATCACACCGCTGAAGCGGGAGGGCACATCGGAAGAAGTGGCCGATCTGGTTCACTTTTTGGCTTCCGGTCAGGCATCTTTTATGACCGGAGGATGTATCGACATCAACGGCGGATTGGCATTTTCATGACAGCACTATTCCCTGCGGGACAAACCATCCCGGCGCTTGTGTTCGATACGGTCGGCGGATCGCCCGTAATTTTGGAGGGTAACGGCCAACGCTGGACTTTGCTGGTGGTCTATCGCGGCCAGCACTGCGGACGCTGCAAGCCCTACCTGAGCAAGCTTGAGAGCATGAAGGCGGCATGGGGGGAAGCGGGCTTTGACATCATCGCCGTCTCTGCCGATACGCTGGAAAAAGCGCAAGCCGATGTGGCGGAGCACGGCTGGACATTTCCGGTCGGCTACGGCCTGACAGAAGCGCAGATGCGCACGCTCGGCCTCTATGTCAGCACCCCGTTGTCAGAGGGTGAAACGGACCGCAACTTTGCCGAACCGGGCCTCTTCTGCCTGCGTCCGGACGGGACCGCTCTGCTGATCGCGGTCTCAAACGGCCCCTCAGCCCGCCCTGATCTGGACCAGCTGCTCGACGGGATGATTTTCACGATTCAAAACGACAGGCCACCACGCGGCACGGCCTAAATCCGGGGTGCGGGGGGAGGCTGCCGACACAGTTTCCTGACCCCGCACCACCAAAACCCACCCCGACACTTGCCACAATGCGCTCTTCGGAGTATGCCGCTGCGGAAATATATTGCATCGCACAAAGGAGAGCGGCATGGCGCGCGCAAAGATTGCACTCATCGGTTCAGGCATGATCGGGGGCACGCTTGCCCATCTCGCCGCCCTCAAGGAACTGGGCGACGTTGTCCTGTTCGACATCGCGGACGGCATCCCGCAAGGCAAGGCGCTCGATCTGTGCCAAGCCAATGCCGTTGACGGTTCCGACAGCGCTCTCTCAGGCGCAACCGATTACGCCCAAATCGCCGGAGCCGATGTTTGCATCGTCACCGCAGGCGTCGCCCGCAAGCCCGGCATGAGCCGCGATGACCTGCTCGGCATCAACCTCAAAGTGATGAAATCCGTCGGCGAAGGCATCAAAGCCCACGCGCCCAACGCCTTCGTCATCTGCATCACCAACCCGCTCGACGCGATGGTCTGGGCGTTGCAGAAATTCTCCGGCCTGCCCGCGAACAAAGTCTGCGGCATGGCGGGCGTACTCGACAGCTCACGCTTCAAGCATTTCCTCGCTGAAGAATTCAACGTCTCAATCAAAGATGTCAGCGCCTTCGTTCTGGGCGGTCACGGCGACACAATGGTTCCGCTGACCCGCTACTCCACGGTCGCAGGCGTGTCCCTCGATGACCTGATCGACATGGGCTGGTCCACGCGCGAGAAAATCGACGCCATCTGCGAGCGCACCGCAAAAGGCGGCGGCGAGATCGTCGGCCTGCTGAAAACCGGTTCCGCATATTACGCACCCGCAGCATCAGCAATCTCGATGGCCGAAAGCTATCTCAAAGACCAAAAGCGCGTCCTGCCTTGCGCCGCCCACCTGACGGGCGAGTTCAACGTCAACGATATGTATGTCGGCGTTCCCGTCGTCATCGGCGCGGACGGTGTTGAGAAAGTGATGAACATCAAGCTCTCCGCCGACGAGCAAGCCAAATTCGACCACTCCGTCAACGCGGTCAAAGAGCTGATGACCGCCTGTAAAGA
>CALDZQ010000376.1 GCA_937944035.1 uncultured Neomegalonema sp.
CCCCGCCAACGGGATACCCAGCAATTCCTGCCCACGCCATACAGCCGGAGCGGTCAGGCGCGCCGCTCTGGGGGCTGATCGCCATTCGTCCGGAAGCGTATGTTTTCCGGCTTTCAGCATTGTCAGGCCCGGCGCACCGACGCACCGGATTGCAATGTCGGTTGAACCGTCAGGCAGCGCCCAGTTGAAACGGTTATCCCAAATACCGCGTCCGGTGGCAGTCGGCGAAACAGCGACGCAGGCGGACGGCTCGCGTTGGATAAGGATGCCTGTACCGCCCACCGAAAGCTGACACCCGTGCAGCGTCCGTCCGGTGAATGATTCGGCATGGGCGCACATGTCGTCCAAAAGGCTCGTTACGGCAGCAATACGGGGGCGGTAAGCCTGCCCTGAGACGGCACACAAAACGCGGGAAAGAAGGCGCAGGGCAGTTTCCCGGTGAGCGGTGGCGAGCCTGTCCGGCGCTACTTCGACATAGCCAAGCGGGGACCAGAGCGATGCCTGCCCGGCAAGCGCGTCCGCTTGCGCTTCCAAAACGTCGGCGGCGAGGGTCATCATGTCGGCTGTGCCGGCGAGACGGTCCGGCGTGATGCCGAGCGGGGCAAGATGCGCCAGTGCGGCGCGGGCTTTCACGCGGTCGTATTTGAGGTCTTCGTTTGTCGAGTCTTCGATCCAAGACACGCGTTCGCTTCGCAGATAATCGCGCAAATCTGTGCGCGAGACGCTAAGCAGAGGGCGCACCACCCGCAGACCCCAGAGATGCGAGACCGGGCGCATGGCGGCGAGGCCGTCAACGCCCGATCCGCGCGCGAGGCGCATGAGGACGGTTTCGGCCTGATCGTCGAGCGTGTGCCCTGTCAGGAGCGCCTTGACTCCCGCCTTGCGGCAAGCATCGGCCATGAGCTGATAACGGCCCTCACGCGCGCGATCCGACAGATTACCGCCTGATTTCGCGGCCTGTGTCCATTTTAGAATTTGGTGGGCAATGTCCCGATCCGCACATAATTTGGCAACGAAAGCGGCCTCTTGTGCGGCTTCAGGGCGTAAGCCGTGGTCTACCGTCAGGGCCACAAGCTGTGCGCCGTGACGCTGTGCCCAACGGTGCGCCAAAAGCAGGAGAGCGACGCTGTCCCCGCCCCCTGAGACCGCAACAGCGTATTGTTTCTCCGATAATACTGACCCGAACAATTCATCGAGCCGCTCATCGGAGAAGGCGGCAGTCATCCCCCGCACTGGGTGCGCTGAGCCTCGATTTCCGCACGGCGGCGCAGGGTTTGGGATGCATTCGGATAGCGGGTC
This sequence comes from uncultured Neomegalonema sp., assembly GCA_937944035.1. Taxonomy (GTDB): domain Bacteria; phylum Pseudomonadota; class Alphaproteobacteria; order Rhodobacterales; family Rhodobacteraceae; genus JAHDDY01. The sequence continues at coordinate 1,300 of CALDZQ010000376.1, forward strand.
GGGAACTGTGTAAACGTCAGGCACGCTTCTTCGCGCTGTCCGAGGCCAGCCAGCGTCATACCCAGTTTAAGAAGGCTATCGGGCGCTTTTGGCCCCTCCGGCCACCCCTTGAACGACTCAAGGAAGGCTTTCGCGGCCTCATTATAGCGACCCAACTGCAAGTGCATGTCGCCGAGCCAGAACTTTGCGCCACCCGCCACCGGATGAGCCGGATATTTCGCGGCGATGGCCTCGAACGCGACACCCGCTTGATCGAACTCGCCCACATTAAGCATTTGCAGCGCAGCATCGTATTCCGCTTGCGGATTATTTGAAGGAGCAAAAGCAGCTTGTGCCGTCGGCAAGGGTACGGCGATCGGTTCAGGCTGTGGCTGCTGGGGTTGGGCGTAAGGAACTGGCGGCGCAGGTTGCGCCGGTACGGGCTGCGGCGAGGTGTTCAGGGTAAAAGTCGCCCCCTGCTGTGCCGGAGCCGGTTGCGGTATAACGGACCGGGCCGGTTGGACAGGCAAGCCGCTGAGGTCCGGCGGTGCATCACGCAAGGCTGGTGTGCCAAAAGCCACCGCAGGACCGCCACCCAACTGTCCAACAGGACGAGAGACATCAAAAGATTGCGGTGTTGCGAGCGAAGGCACAGAAGGTTGCGGCGCGATAATGCGCGGAGCAAGCGCTTGCGGGGAAGGTACAGAGCCGCGCGGTTCTTGCGACTCAAGTGCCTCAAGGCGGGTTTCAAGATCAAGGGCGCGCTTGTCGGCATCATCAGCGCGACGCTTGGTCTCGTATTCAAGACGCTCGATCAGGCCCGTGAGACGGCGTAACTCTATCTCGATCTGATCTATACGGGCGGTGGAATCGCCACCCTGCCCGCCAGCAGACTGGCGCAAGCGCACCACTTCGTTTTCGAGGCGATCAAGCCGCGAGAGAATCGAACTTACCGGAATACGCTGCACCGCTTGCTGCGCGGCAGCATGAGGAACCGCAGCCATTTGCACGGATCCCATCGCGCCCAACACCAAAGCGCTGACCAGTAAAACCTTGCGGATCGGATGCGTCATCCGTTTGCCTCCCGCTCTGCACGACAAGGCGGTCCAACCCCACCAAAGCCGCACTTTACATTACCGGATGGCCGCGAACGGCCACCCCCTACACAAAACTTATCTCTGCGATCAAGAACCCGCAGAGCTTCTCAATACGGTTTCCGAACGGCGGTTTTGTGACCAATCACGCGAATTCGACCCAACCGCGATCGGCCGTTCCTTGCCATAGGACACCGTGCGGATACGGGCCGGGTTCAGCCCCAGAGAAACAAGGTAACTCTTCGACGCAACCGCGCGTTTTTCGCCAAGACCGAGGTTATACTCACGCGTTCCGCGCTCGTCCGCATGACCTTCGACGGTAATCGCATGTTCGGGGTGCAGTTGCAACCAAGCCGCCTGACGACGCAGGGTTTCGCGGGCGTTATCGCTCAAGACCCAACTGTCAGTTTCAAACAACACGCGGCTGCCGACTTGTGTGGAGAAGTAGGTGGGGCGGCCATCATCACCGGGGAAGTTGTACGCACCCGCACCATTTGCGCTGCCGCCACCATTATTGCTGTAAGCGGGGTCCGTGGATTCAAACAGGCCGTTATTCGCGTAAGTCTGGCCGCCGTCACTATAGACCTGACCGTCGCTGTAGGTTTGGCCCCCATCCGTGTAGACTTGGCCCGCACCCAGCGTATTGGTCGGGTCATAGACGCCTGTACCCGCTTGCGAAATCGTACCACCATCGATGAAGCCGCCCGAAGTGACGCCGCCATCAATATACTGTCCCGTACCTGTACCACCCGTACCACCAGCCACAGCGCCCAAGTCGGCCGTGCCAATCGAAGAGCCATCACCAAAAACAGCACCCGTTCCAGTGCCGGCACCGGCGCCTGTGGCCGAGCCTGCGTTAGAACCGAAAATATCGGTCCCCGCCTTGCCATCACCAAAGCCGTCGGGTGGCGCAGCGACAACACTGCTGGGTCCAAAATCACCCAGGCCTTTGCCTGAGGTCGAAGAGTCAGCCGAGGGGTCTTTTTTACCCGCACAGCCCGCAAGCGCGAGGGCAACGGTGGCGAGTAAAAGTACGGGGCGAGAAACGGTCGGGCGCATGGTAGGCTCCTTCTTTTCCGGTGTATGACTGCTTTTCCGGTTTATGACTGCGGTCAGGTCGGATGTTCGTATGAAATTTCAAGTATAGCTCCTAGCGCATCACCGGACCCCAAGCGGGGTCTGACGCGGAGCCGGGGGTTTGGACGCGGGTTTCTTTACCGCCGCGAATATCGATGGTGTACAGCTGCGGCTGGCCGCGCTCGCCTTCCGTCTCGCGGAAAAACATCAAGCGGCGGCCATTTGGTGCCCATGTCGGGCTTTCGTCGAGAAAACTGTTCGTCAGCACACGCTCATTTGATCCATCAGGATTCATAACCCCGATGCCAAAACGGCCGGAAGACATCTTGGTGAAGGCGATCAGATCGCCCTTTGGCGACCAGACCGGCGTCGCATAGCGCCCTGAACCAAAGCTGATGCGTTTGGCGTTTCCGCCCCGCGCGCTCATCACATAGACCTGCTGCGAACCGCCCCGGTCGGATTCAAACACAATCCGCGAGCCGTCGGGCGAGTAGGAAGGCGCTGTATCGATTGCCGAGTTTGAGGTCAGGCGCTGTATCTGACGCGAGCGCAGATCCATCTCGAAAATATCGGTGTTACCGCCCCGCGCAAGGCTCATCAGCACTTTTGATCCGTCCGGCGAGAAGCGCGGTGCGAAGGTCATGCCGGGAAAGCGGCCCAGGATTTCCTGACGGCGGGTTTCGATGTCGAGCAGATACACCCGTGGCAGGCCGTCACGGTAGGAAATGTAGGTCACTTCCTGCGAACGCGGCGAGAAACGGGGGGTAAGCACGAGTGACGCGCCACCCGTGAGATATTCGAGGTTCTCACCATCGTAATCCATCACGGCGAGGCGTTTAATGCGCTGATTTTTCGGGCCTTTTTCATCGACAAAAACGATGCGGGTCTCGAAATATCCGGCTTCTCCGGTCAGGCGCTCATAGATCGCGTCGGCGGCACGGTGAGCCATGCGACGCCACGCGGCACGGTCGCCAGTGTATTGAAAACCCGCGATCTGCTGCTGGGCGACAACATCCCAAAGCCGGAAACGCAGGGCAAAGCGCCCGTCCGGCGTGGTCCCGGTCTCACCCGTCACAATCGCGGCGGCATTGGAAAGCGCCCGGACATCGCCGAAACGCGGTGGCGCGCTGAAGGTCGGCACAAGCGGTGCGACGGCGGCATCGGGGACATTGCGGAACACATTCGTGCTGATGAGATCGGCCTCAATCACCCGCGCCAATTCCGGTCCAAGCTCATCGGTCGTGCCATTCGGACCGAAAAAGTCCAGCACGGCAATCGGCAACGGCTCAACCACACCTCTGTCGAGGGTCAGCTTAAGGGGCTGCGACTGCGCGAAAGCGGGGGCTGTTGATGCCAGACCGAGCGCGAGGCCGCCTGCCAGTGCAAGCCCGACAGTCCAACGGATATTCCGGATAATTTTTATCATTGAAGCACCATCTGAGCTGGATCGAATTTTATGACGATTTCACGCCAAGCCGCGTATTTTTGTTGAGGTAGACTGAACGGCTGACAACTCCTGTCCTGCAAAGCGCCCTGCGCCCGTTCAATCGCAATCCGATAATCAGCGGGAGCCGGGTTTGGTGAGACCAGCCTTATCGAACTAGGGTTAATGAAACCATTCGGACGGACCTCCGCACGCAAAGTAACCGAGCGGCGGGCCGCATTTTCTGAAAACGCGTCAACCCGCCAGCATCCGCGCAACTGCGTCAGGATTTGTTGGGTCTCGCCGGGCGTCAGGCTGACATTCGCGCTGTTACCGCTGCTTCCGGCCCCGAAGCTTGTGCCCGGACGCGCATTCTGTGCAGCGCTTTCCGCAGCGCCGAGAATGCTGGCCATGAAGGCATCCCCTCCTGCGAACGATCCTTGCGGAGCGGGGGCGGCTTGCGGGGAGGGCGCGGCAGACAGGATTTGGTCGGAGCGGGCGGACGGCGAGGATTGTGCGTTCAGCTGCTGAAGCTGCTGGACGCGCTGTTGGCGCTGCAATTCGGCAAGACGGCGCGCTTCCTCTTCCTGACGCGCACGCTCCAGTTCCTTCGCGCGGCGGTCTGCCTCGGCCTGCGCGGCAAGGCGGGCTTCCTGCTGCGCGCGCAGTTGCGCTTCGGCTTCCGCACGGCGCTGCGCCTCAAGGTCGGCACGACGCTGGGCATCAAGCTCGGCACGGCGTTGGGCGTCCAGTTCGGCGCGGCGCTGTGCATCCGCCTGCGCTTGACGTTCCAACTCGGCTTGGGCCTGACGCTGCGCTTCGAGGGCAGCGAGGCGTTTTTCTTCTTCAGCTTTCAGCCGCGCCTGTTCTCTGAGGCGCTCTGCTTCGCCGAGTTCGGCAAGGCGCGCTTCTTCGGCTTCACGCTGACGCTGTTCTTCAGCAAATTTCGCGGCAAGCTCGGCTTCGGCAGCGCGCTGTTCTTCGACTGTGGGAGCCTGATTGGCGCGCATCTGCTCAAGTAACGCCTGCATCATGCGCCGCTCTTCCTGAAGCTCGGCGTCGGACAGTTGGCTTGTTTCTGGTGACGGTTCCGGCTCTGGTGCTGGTGCTGGCTCTGGCGCAAGTTCCGGTACAGGAGGCGGCGCGGCAGCCACCTGTCTCTCAGGATCGGTTTTAACCGACAAAAGGCCACGCGGCTTGGGCTTGGGTACAGGCGTTTTCAGCGGTGCGAGTTCAGCCACCTCGGTGGCCTCAGCAGGCTCTGATTTCGGTTCAGGGGCCGGAGGAACAGGTTCGGCAACATCCTCGTTGCCTTCGGTTTCCGTCAGCTTTGGCGGCTCGTCCGATTTTGTGTCGAGCACAGGAGCGTCAAACACACCACGCGGAGGCTCTGGTGCTTCGGGGACTTCGGAGATCTGAATATCGTCCGCAGGGACCAGTTCTGACGGGTCAACACCGCGATCCCGCAATGCATCGGCATCAACCTCTGGCGCGCGGGGCGGCGGCGGGATTGTGACATCCGCGCTTTCGGGCTGCGGCGCGTCTTCCGGAACCGGCGGCGTATCAGGCGCAGGTGGAGCGCGCATCGCCAGCTCAATCGGGCGCTGTGGCGGGGTCGGGCTGACCAGTTCAGGTTCGGGCGGCTGAATGCTCTGATCTTGCGAGGCGCGTGGTTCAGGCACTTTAGGCGTGGCCCGCAAACCCGCGAGCGTTGTTGTGCTCGGCGCTTTTGAAATCAGCGCGTTGTATTCCTGCTCGGAGATAATGTTCACGTCCAGCGACGCCTCGGAAGACATCGGGATCAGCGGCTCTGGCGCACGGGTGGACAGCAGCAGGAAAAGCCCCCCCACATGCAGCACAGCCGACGCAATGATACCGATATATCCCAAAATACCTACCCGCTCACCAAATCAATCATCACTCAGTTTTCAGCGCCGGAAACGCGGCCCGAAACCGGCCCGCCGGGATCTGTCACCAATCCGATATTACCGAAACCGCCCGCATTCAGTGTGCCCATGACTTCCATAACGCGGCCATAGTCCACGCCTTTATCCGCCCGTAAAAACACCCGTTCATCAGAGCCGCGCTCGGAAGCGATGGCGATCAAACGCTCGGTCAGGAACACGGGATCAACCTCATCGCCCTGAAGGAAAATCCGCCCGTCCAGATCGACATTCACCGTCACCGGCTCACGCTGCTCTGTGGGTAAAGGGTTAGCGGCGGTTTTAGGCAATTTTACGGGGACACCCACTGTCAAAAGCGGTGCTGCAACCATGAACACGATCAACAGAACCAGCATAACATCCACGAAAGGCGTGACGTTGATCTCTGACATGCGCGCATTGCGGCGCGAACCACGCCCCCGCGAGCGCCCGGATGAACGAACTGACCCGCCCATTATTTCGTCCGCCGCTCTAGTTGACGGGACAGCAGTGTCGAGAATTCATCGGCAAACGCCTCCAAACGTCCGGTAAGGCGGGCGGCGCGGTCGGACAGAAGGTTATAAGCGACAACTGCCGGAATAGCCGCCAAAAGACCAAGCGCGGTCGCAAATAACGCCTCTGCAATGCCCGGCGCAACCACAGAAAGATTGGTATTTTGACTCATCGCGATGGCTTCAAAGCTGTTCTTGATACCCCAGACCGTGCCGAACAGACCGACAAACGGGGCGATGGAGCCGACAGTGGCGAGAAAGCCCATCCAGCTTTCCAACCCTTCGGATTCACGATCCACAGCGACGGCCATTGACCGGTCAATGCGTTGGTTCGCACCGGCGATGAGCGCACCACCGGCCTCGAAAGAGCGGCGCCATTCTTTCATTCCGGCGGCGAAAACACGCTCTATCGGCGAGCGGACTTCCGCGTCCAGACGCGTGTACAACTCGTCAAGCGACGCGCCGGACCAGAATTCGGTCTCGAATGCGGCGAACTTTTTCTTCAAAGCGCGATAGCGGATAATCTTGTCGATGATGATCGCCCAACTCCAGAATGAGGCGACTACCAACATGATTATGACGACTTGCACCACCCAATGCGCCTGAGCGAAAAGGCCCATCACCGAAAAATCCAACCCGTGGCCGAGGGCATCTACCGTCGCAGCTTCCATAAACTTAAACCCTCTTAATCCGCCCGAATCCTTCGGGTCTCATTCGATAGAATGGGCATACTGCCCCGTAGCAAACATTCAGGACCAATCGTGACAAAAGTTGGACTCCGCACGGGCTTGGTCAAGCCATAGTCATTTGTTGTTATTCTGCAACGTCGAGGCGAGCGTTCGGCGAACGTCCGGCGGTATCCGAAACGCTTTACCCTGCTCGTTGACTGATACGCAAACCACCTCTGCTTTGGCCAGTATTTCCGAATCACGGCGCACATCCTGATAGAGATGCAGGCTCGCGCCACCGATACTTGTACACTGTGTGCAAATGATTAGTGAATCATCGAAACGTGCGGGCTTTAAAAATTCAATATTCATGGATCTTACCACGAACAACAGACCGTGGCGGGCGCGCAGGTCGGTTTGGTGCAGATCACTCACCCGCAAGAACTCAGTCCGCCCCCGCTCCATCCACCTGACATAGCTGGCGTGGTAAACGATGCCTCCCGCGTCTGTGTCCTCCCAATAAACACGAGCCGGCAAAGTGTGGATGCCGCCATCGATAATGCCTGATGAGGGTGGGGAGAGCGTTTGTGACATTCATTGCCTTCCGGTCCGAATCAAAACGGCGCGAACTGCTTCGCGCCGTCTTCATTCAGATAGCTATACGCGTTCAACCTTTGGGGTCAGACTTGTAACGGTGTGATTTGGAACTGATCCTCTCAACCTCTCCACGAACAATGCCCTCAACAACATTCGGCAGGTTGTCATCGAGCCATTCGCGGAGCATCGGTTGAAGCATTTCGCGCATCATACCCTCAAGACTTTGCGCGCCTTTATCATCCGTCAGCCGCAGCGCCCCGTAGACACGCCGTGTCGCATCACTTTCGGGATCAGACAGCGACGCGAGAGCGCGGGCGGAGATTTCCTCGCTGGTCATCGATACCAACGCGGAAGGTTCAGGCTCCGCATAGTCGAAAGGCTCACGCTCCATTGCGTCACGGACCATCCCGCCAACCGCTTCGAGATCCTCCTCCTTCTTCTGAGAAGAAGCGGATGCCGCAGCAGCCCCTGCCAGGCCCGCAGCGGTTGCCCCGGCGGCGGCATAGGTTGCCGCTGATCCGGCGTTATCCGTGAAGCTTGCGGAATAATCGTCATCCAAAGCGGGCGGCTCATCGTGATAGACATCCGAAGCGCCGTAGGTGTCGGGGAACTTAACGTCGGCATTATCGTCAACGGCCGGATCGGTATCATCGTCAGCGCCGTCGGTCAGATCCGCTTCCGCTGTCATTTGATTTGCGGCAGCGGCTTCTTCGTAGCGGTCATCAGCGATCTGTTCGCCATGCGCATCTTCCAAATCCGCTTCGGAAGCCCATGCAGATACGTCCGGTGTATCGATCTTCATATCCGTTACGTCGACAACTTCCTCGTCATCACGCGTGTCGGGAATATCATCATCGCCACGACCGTAGAGGCCATTATGGGGTGCGAGAGTATCGATAATACCCTCTTCTTGTGTGGCCGCTTGCGCATTGTAATCACCCGTCGCATCAGCGCTGTGATCGTCGTTTTGTGCGGGTTCAAGGGATTCAGATGTCGGCAAATCCGCTTTAACATTGCCCGTATCAACACGATCCGTGAGGTCAAACACCTCCTCGAAGCCCTGTTCGTCATCATCAACCGTCGCAGGCTCAAGCAAGACGACTTCTTCGACGGCATCATCCGCCGGATCAAAGGCATCGTGGTAGTTTTCCTGAGCCGTGGCCGCTGCTTCGGACGCTTTTGCTTTCGCGTTGTCGCGCAGGGCTTTCAGACCCAACCCGCCGGCAACGGCAGTGGCCAGACCTGCGGCAACACCGGGTTCATTATCGGATTTCGCATCGTCGGGTTCCGGGCTGTCATCAGCAAATTCGACACCGGAAAGCGGCTCATCACGCGGAATTGAATCGTCATGGGCAGCGGCAGCGGCCGTTGTGAAATCGTCGGCAGCATCGGTTTCGACTTCATCAAGCGCGGAGGTGAGTTCGAGAATGTCTTTCTCGCTATCGGCCGCATCAAAGTCAGCGCCATCGGCGGCTGGCGTAT
>CALDZQ010000377.1 GCA_937944035.1 uncultured Neomegalonema sp.
CCGAATACATAATGAACCACCTGAATACGGTGGGTATTCCAACGCATTTTATCCGCCGGCTTAACATGCGCGAGCAGTTGATCCGCGAGGTCGAGATCATTCCACTGGAGCTGGTCGTACGCAACGTAGCGGCGGGCAGCATCGCGAAGCGCTTCGGGCTGGAGGAGGGGTCCGCTCTGCCGCGTCCGATTGTTGAATATTATTACAAAGACGACAAGCTGGGTGATCCGATGGTTGCCGAAGAGCACATCGCAGCATTCAACTGGGCCAGCCCGCAAGACCTGGACGATATGGTCGCTTTGGCTCTGCGTGTGAACGACTTTATGAACGGACTGTTCCTGAGCGTCGGGATCAAGTTGGTCGATTTCAAGATTGAGTGCGGTCATGTCTATGAGGGCGAAATTCCTCGTGTGATTATCGCCGATGAAATCAGCCCGGATTCTTGCCGTCTGTGGGATGTGAAAACAGGGCAAAAATTCGATAAGGACATCTTCCGTCGCGACTTGGGCGATCTGATGGATGGCTACACGGAGATCGCCCGCCGCTTGGGTGTGATGCCGGAAAAAAGCACGGCGCGGCCCACCGGGCCTACGCTGGTTCATTAGAGCATTTCAATGATCGTTGTGTCATCGCAAATACTCTATTTGTTGTTTTACCGCGATTTCCGAACCGCGAAGCGTATCCAATTCGCTGGAAATCGTTCTAAGGGGCTTTGATATGAAAGCGCGTGTTTTTGTAACCCTGAAAAAGGGTGTGCTTGATCCGCAGGGTGCGGCGATTGGCAATGCATTGGGATCAATGGGGTTTGATGGCGTTACTTCTGTCCGGCAGGGAAAAGTATTCGAACTGGACCTGACTGACGGTACATCTGAAGCGCAGATTGAAGAGATGTGCGAAAAGCTGCTCTCTAATACGGTGATTGAGGATTATTCGGTCGAGATAATCTGAAGCCGACCCCGCTATCGCTCATCAACACATAAAAAAGCCCGCTCGGTGTCGAGCGGGCTTTTTTGATTAGGGCGGCCGACTTACGCGGCGTCAGCGACATTATCATCATCGTCACCGGATGATTTCTTCCGGCTGAGATCTGGTAAAGGGATCAGCATGAAGGCGGGCATGTGGTCGCCCAGACCGCGCACAGCGCGATCGCCATGCTCATTCCGGTCATTATTGCGTGGCTTGCGCTCGCCCCGTGCAGGACGGCGGTCATTCTTTTGCCGTCCACCCTGCGCTTCCTCGCGCGCCTGCTTCGGCTGCTCGGCAGGTTTTGTTTCTACCACAGCTTCGGGGGCCACTTCTTTGGCTGTCTGATCTTCGTCTTTTTTGCGGCCACGGCCCCGGATAGAGCGGGCTTTGCGCTGCGGTTTTTCTTCTTCAACCTCGGCGGCTGCTTCGACTTTCGGGGCTTCCGCGACCTCCATCAGAGGGATCGGAATGCCAAGCATGTCCTCGATCCCTTTGAGGTATTTCTCTTCACCCTTAGTGGTGAGCGAGAAAGCCTTCCCGCTGCGCCCCGCACGCCCTGTGCGGCCGATACGGTGGACGTAGTCCTCGGCATGGGTTGGGATGTCAAAGTTGTAAACGTGGCTGACATCGGGGATGTCCAGCCCGCGCGCGGCAACGTCGGAGGCGACTAGCAGCCGGATTTTTCCGTCGCGGAAAGCGCTGAGAACCTGCATCCGGATTCGTTGGTCTAAATCGCCATGAAGCGAGGCCACATCGAAGCCGTGTTTCTCAAGCGATTTGTGAACGATGGTCACATCACGTTTGCGGTTGCAGAAAATAATCGCGTTCTTGAGGCTATCGCCCTCTTCGCGGATCATATCCCGCAGCGCTTCGCGTTTCGCGTTAGGCAGTTTGTCTTTGCGCTCGGCGGTGATGAGACGCAATGCCTGTGTCACGGTTGAGGCCACCGTGGACTCGCGGGCGACTTCTACTTTGACCGGATTTTGCAGGAACGTGTCAGTAATGCGCTGAATTTCCGGCGGCATGGTTGCGGAGAAGAACAGCGTTTGGCGCGTGAACGGCGTCAGGCCGAAAATTTTCTCGATGTCCGGAATGAAGCCCATATCGAGCATCCGGTCAGCTTCATCAACCACCATGATCTCGATATTCGACAGCATCAGCTTGCCACGTTCAAAATGGTCGAGCAGGCGGCCGGGCGTTGCGATCAGGACATCGACGCCCCGGTCGATCTTTTTGTCCTGTTCGTTAAACGATACGCCGCCGATCAGAAGGGCCATCGAGAGTTTGAGACCCTTTGAATAGGTTTCAAAGTTCTCGGCCACCTGGGCCGCGAGTTCGCGGGTCGGGCAAAGAACAAGGGAACGCGGCATCCTTGCGCGGGCGCGGCCTTTTGCTAGGCGGCTTATCATCGGCAATGAGAATGACGCTGTCTTTCCGGTCCCGGTCTGCGCGATGCCAAGAACATCGCGTCCTTCCAAGGCGGGGGGGATGCCCTGAGCCTGAATGGGTGTGGGTTCCGTGTAGCCTGCGCCCTTGACTGCTTCAAGAACGCGGGCATCGAGATTCAACTCGTCGAATGTCATTCATTCATCCGTGTGATTGCCAAAATACAGGAGGGCGCAGAAAATCTGCGCCACTCGCGTTGCACTAAAACCACAGCCAACTGTTCAAATCAATGAAAAAGCTTAATGAAAGCAAAGGAATCGCCCGAACCCACCGTGGTGTGGCTGTTAAAACTCACCCTTTTCGGCGTACAAGGAGGGCTTGTTCGAAAAAGCCTTCGATCTCATCGAAATTCACGGCGCGTTCACCTTCACCGAGAGGGTCATTGTACAAGAGCGTTGCCTGAAGCTGATTGTTCGGCAGGCGCAGCCATTCGATGCCGCGAACCACGATCATGTGCCGGATGCCGACCGCCTCGTCATGGGGAGCGGGACGCAAGCGGATGAGCAGCGTGTCACCGGCTTTGAGAATGTCATAAATCTGTTTCGGGTCACGTGGGACGGTCGCCATTTCACGGGCCTCACCACCAAACCGGTTAACCAGCTTTGCGATGGCCGGAATCTCGCCCGTTTTGGCGCAGATGCCGTCCCGATCGGCACAGCAGTCTTCAACCGAAATCCCGTGCGCGAGCGCGACGATAGCGCATTGGGCCGGGGCGCGGCCGTTATTGACCCAGCCGATTGCTTGCTGTGCGGCGGCGGCCCAGCACCACAGCGGCTCTTCCTGTGGAAGGTGCGGGATGTGATATTCAATCGCTGGCGGCGTTGCGCCTTGGTAATAAGCCTGACCTGTCGGGCGGGTCGAAATGCTGAACGGATTGCTTGCACTTGTGCCGCGCGCACTGACATTAGGTTTTGTGCGTGGAAACGGGTTGCGCTGTTGCGTTACGGCTTCAGCGACTTTCACATTCCGGGGTGTCTCAATCACCTGAAAACGGCCGCCACCCGCCGGGCGGGATTGTATTGCGGGGGCTGATTGCCGGGTCGGTCTGATTGCGTTCAACGCTGCGACATCCCGCGCTGGGGGAGCGACCGCCGCAGGCTGATAGCGGGGTGGGCTGGCGGGTGCTATCTGCGGTGCAGGGGCAGCGTAAGCGGGCGCTGACGCGGCATAGCGAGGTGCTGGTGCTGTATAAGCTGGCGTTGGCTGCGTATAAGTTGGCACTGGCGCGGCGTAGCTGCGAGTCACAGGTGCTTGGTATTGGACAACCGGCGGAGCGGCCTGAATGGGTTGCGGTGTCGAAACGACCTGTGACGGACGATACCGGACCGTATAATTAACCGGTGGCTGCTGCCGATAAGTTTGCTGCGTAACGGGAGCAGGGCGGATGTAGGATTGCTGAATCGGCTGCGGCGCCTGGTAAACGATGGCGGGCGCTTGTTGTTGCACAGGAACGGGAAACGCTGATTGCGTTTGATTACAAGCGGTTGCCGTCAGGAGTGCAAGTCCACAGGTCAATTTGGAAAGCGTCATTGCGACATCCTTTTAGTGCGTGTACGCATCGGAACTGTTGCGCCATTCTATTTGCAGGTGTCCTATCATAAGACACTAAGGTAAACGTGAGGCATCACGTCACTGTTAGAATGGCGTTACGCAAGTGTTGCGCCAAAGTCGCGTTTGCTGGAGGCTTAGAATGTACATTGCCATGAACCGTTTTCGCGTGGTGCGCGGCTCCGAAGATGATTTCGAGGACATCTGGCGTAACCGCGACTCTCATTTGTCTGAAACCGAGGGGTTTCTTGAGTTCAAGATGCTGCGCGGGGCTGAGGCGGAAACACATACGCTGTTCGTCTCGCACTCGGTTTGGGCGAGCAAGGAAGCGTTCATGGCGTGGATGAAATCACCAAAATTCCGCGCCTCGCACAAAGAGGCAGGCGACAAGAAACCGCTCTATCTGGAAGCCCCTGTGTTCGAGGGATTCTCGATTGTGGAAGGGGCGTGAGCGGGAATGCCGCTTGTTTGCTGTTAACCTTTGAGACAGCCCGCCATAGCCTCTGCAATACCGCGCATCATTCCGGGGTAAAGTGATGGCCCCGCTTCCAATTTGCCGCCCATAGGGTCGAGGGGGGTGATGCGCGTGTTTGACCCATCCGTAATAGCCTTGATAAGGCGCGGGTTGAATTGAGGTTCTGAGAAAACACAGTGAATATCCTGTTCTTTCAAGATATTTTGAATTTCACGAAGCCGTCTGGGGCCGGGTGTCGTTGCGTCGTTTAAGGCAATCGCGCCCGCCGCCTCAACGTCGAAACGTGCCTCAAAATAATGATAGGCGTCGTGGAAAACGATGTATTTGGACGCGGTCAAACCCTCAAGCGTGGCGGCTATCTCATCGGTCAGGCGGCCAATCTCGGCAGCCGCGCGCACGGCGTTTTGCGTATAGCGGTCTGCATTTTCCGGGTCGCTCGCACTCAGCGCTTCGGCGATTAAACTTAGCCAAACCCTTGCATTTTCCGGATCGAGCCATGCGTGAGGATCAATCGCCCCGCGCTCCTCTGCGTCACCATCGTGATGATGCTCGTGCTCGTGATGGTCATGGGTATCGAAAGCCGCACCTTCACGGATTGCAAGGCGAATGGTGTCAGGAGTATCAATCAGCGCAAGCGTTTGCGCTTTTCCGGCCAAGCCGCTTAACACGCGATCAAGCCAGGGTGTGAGTTCGGGGCCGACCCAGAACACAAGATCCGCCTGCGCCAAAGCCTCCGCTTGTGACGGGCGCAGCGCATAACCGTGTGGTGAAGCATTTGCGTCAAGCAGGTTTTCGGGCGTACCGATCCCGTCCATGACCTGTGAAACGAGTGAATGGATGGGCAGGATGTCCGTCACAACACGCGGTGTGGCGGCAGCCGGGCTGCAAAATAAGGCGATTGCGATTGTTATACGATATTTCATCGGCGATTCTCCTGCTTGCCAATCATTGGGATTGGAGGTAATCGATATGTTATCTTATAACAATATCGAATTTGACCGATGCCCGATACCACCGCTGCCTTCATCCAGCACGACCACTCGGCCTGCCAGTCCAAGGCACTGGCCTATGTGACCGAGCAATGCGCTGCCAAGGGGTTGCGGCTGACCGAAGCGCGTCGGCGCGTGTTGGAAATTTTGCTCGAATCCCACACGGCGCTGGGCGCCTATGACGTGCTTCAACGGTTGAACACAGAAGGCTACAGCGCGCAGCCACCGATTGCATACCGCGCGCTCGATTTTCTGGTCGAACATGGTTTTGCCCATAAAGTTGAGCGGATAAGCGCTTTTGTTGCCTGCCATTTTCCGGGGCAGTGCCATGCGCCCGCGTTCCTGATTTGCCGCTCCTGCCGCACTGTGGCCGAGTCGCGTAGCGCGCGACAAGTCAATCCGCTTCAAGCTGACGCGCAGGCGATGAAGTTTTCGATTGAGGACACGAATGTCGAGGCCGAAGGCCTGTGTCAGTCCTGCCAGTCGGAGCAGGGGGCATGAGCCTGATCTCCGCACAGAGCCTGTCCGTCCGGCTCGATGGACGGGATGTTTTGAACAATGTGGATTTCGCGATTGAAGCGGGTGAGATCGTCACGATTGTCGGGCCTAACGGCTCTGGCAAGTCAACCTTTGTGCGCGCTCTGGTGGGCGCTGTCGCGTTGCACAGGGGGGAGGTGCGCCGTCGAGCGGGGCTTAAGATCGGCTATGTGCCACAACGGTTGGAAATTGATCCGACGCTTCCGATAACGGTTTCCCGCTTTTTGAACCTGCCTGTCCGGCGCGACGCTGGCGTGATCCGTGATACGCTGGCCCGTGTCGGGTTGGACGATATTTCGGCGCGTCAGATGACGGCGCTTTCGGGGGGGCAGTTCCAGCGTGTCCTGCTGGCCCGTGCGCTGTTGGTCGGGCCGGATTTGCTGATTTTGGATGAGGCGACGCAAGGCCTCGATCAGCCCGGCGTTGCGGCGTTTTATGTGCTTATTGAAAGTGTCCGGCGCGCGCTTGGGTGTGCGATTTTGATGGTCAGCCATGATTTGCACGTTGTGATGAGCGCCTCGGATCGGGTGATTTGCATCAACGGCCATATCTGCTGCGAAGGCGCGCCGACCGCCGTTTCCGCTGCCCCCGAATACCGCGCTTTGTTCGGACTCGGTACGCAAGGGGCGCTGGCTCTTTATCAACATGAGCACGACCACGACCACGGGCCGGATTGCGGGCATGACCATGCTGGATGATTTTTTCGTAAGGGCCATGCTGGCCGGAATTGGCATCGCACTGGCCGCCGGACCGCTGGGATGCTTTGTGGTCTGGCGGCGGATGGCGTATTTTGGGGATGCGACCGCTCATGCGGCGGTCTTGGGAGTGGCTCTCTCGATAGCCCTCTCGATCTCGCTCTTCGCGGGCGTTCTGATAACGGCTATCGCGATGGCGGTTATGGTTTCAAGCCTCAGCGGTCGGGTTTT
>CALDZQ010000378.1 GCA_937944035.1 uncultured Neomegalonema sp.
AACAACGTCGATCACTGCACGCGCCTGTGCCACGCATCCTCCGTTGCGGCACTGATGGAGAATGTCGGCTCTGGCGCGGTGACGGCGACCTTCAACGAGATTGAGAACGCCGACGTTGCCATTGCCATCGGCTGTAATCCGGTCGGCAACCACCCGGTTGCGGCGACGTATTTCAAACAGTTCACCAAGCGCGGCGGCACGCTGATCACAATTGACCCCCGCGCCAATGGTATGTTCCGTCATGCGAAATACGGATTGCAGTTCAAGCCCGGAACCGATGTTGCGCTGCTGAACTCGATCATGAATGTGATTGTGGAAGAGGGGCTGACCGACCGTCAGTATATCGAAGCCTTTACCGAAAACTTCGCCGCGCAAAAGGCGCACTTGTCGGATTATACGCCCGAGTCTACCGCCGAGCTGACCGGGATTGACCCGCAAACCGTGCGTGAAGTCGCGCGGGCCTTTGCGGGGGCACAGGCGGCAATGATCTTCTGGGGCATGGGCGTTTCACAACACACCCATGGCACGGACACATCGCGCTGCTTGATCTCGCTCGCGTTGATGACAGGACAAGTGGGCCGCCCCGGTGCGGGCTTGCATCCTCTACGCGGCCAGAACAACGTGCAAGGCGCATCCGATGCGGGCCTAATCCCGATGGTGTTGCCGGATTATCAATCGGTCAAAGACGAAAGCGTGCGCGAGCGATTCAAAAAAGCTTGGGGCTTTGAGGTTCTTGACACACCCGGCCTGACCGTCGTTGAGATTATGGATGCTGTCCACGCTGGCGACATTCGCGGCATGTATGTGCTGGGCGAAAACCCCGCCATGTCCGACCCCGATGTCGCCCACGCCCGCGATGCGCTGGCGCTGCTCGATTGCCTCGTGGTGCAGGACATCTTCCTGACCGAGACGGCGAACTACGCCGATGTCATCTTCCCCGCCGCCGCATGGCCGGAGAAAAACGGCACAGTCACCAACACCAACCGTCAGGTCCAGATGGGCCGCAAGGCGCTTGATGCACCGGGTGAAGCGCGAGAGGATTGGCTGATCGTCACCCAATTCGCCAACGCGCTGGGCCTGAAATGGCCGTACAAGCACCCCCGCGATGTGTTTGACGAGATGAAGCTGGTGATGAACTCACTCGACAACATCACGTGGTCACGGCTGGAGAATGAGGGCGCGGTGACGTATCCGTCGCTGTCCCCGACCGATCCCGGCCAAGCGGTCGTGTTCGGCGACGGCTTCCCCCGCGCCGATGGCCGCGCCCGCTTTGCCCCTGCCGACTACCGTCCGCCCGCCGAGGAGCCGGATGCGGAGTATCCGATGGTCCTGACCACAGGCCGCCTGTTGGAGCATTGGCACACCGGCTCAATGACCCGCCGCGCGACGGTGCTGGATGCGTTGGAGCCGGAAGCGAGCGTCTCGATCCACCCCAACACGCTGGCGCGTCTGGATGTGTCGGCGGGCGAGCCGATCCATGTCGAAACCCGTCGCGGCTCGATCCGCCTGATGGCGCGGGCCGATACGGCTGTGGCCGAGAACATGATCTTCATCCCGTTCGCCTTCGTCGAGGCGGCGGCGAACATCCTCACCAACCCGCAACTCGACCCCTACGGCAAGATCCCAGAATTCAAATTCTGCGCCGTGCGCCTGTCGAAGATTGAAGCGGTCGCTGCGGAGTAACCGGGATCTACAAGTGCGCGTGCGGTGTGATTCCTATCACTCCGCCCGCATTCTGATCGAGGCTTCCTGACGGTGTGCGCAGGTGGTGCGGGTGCAGAGCAAGCAGGTTGATCCCACAGGATGCGCGATCGATGAAGCGCTGAGGTCAAGACCGTCGGAATAAACCAGACGGTCGGCATGAATAATCTCGCAAGCGAGCATCAGCGCGTAAGACGGGCGGGTTCTGCCGTGGGCGCTGGCGACAGGACGGGTTGCGCGGGCGATGAAGAAAAAGCGGTCTTTGTTCGGAAATTCAGCTACTTGACTGACCCGCAGGTCAGGAGTTTGCATCGCGCCATAAACGGCCCAAAGCGGACAAGCCCCCCCGAATCGCGGCATCGGCAGGCGGGGCAGCGGGAACCGCTTCGTCAGATACCCGGCAGCATTCGCGCGCAGCATCGCGAACGGCACACCTTCGGCGCCGGGCCTGCGCAAGGTGGTGAAGCGGTGGCACAGCTGCTCCGGACTGGTTCCGAATGTCACGGCCAGCGCATCAATGTCGTAACGCATCGCCTCGGTGGTTTCGAAGAAAGTTTCGTAAGGCATGAGAATCGCAGCCGCAGCATAGGCGGCTAAGGCACGGCGCGCCCGCTCGCGACCGGTATCGGAGGCGAGTTCAGAGGCATCAGCGATCTCAGCGTCGATCACCTCTGCCGCTTCGATCAACACAATTTTTCTCGCGATTTCAAAACGCTCTGTGCTGCTTGGCACACCTTCGGCAATGCTGAGAGTCTTCGTTGCGGCATCAAAAGCGCTGGTCCGCATCGTGTTGCCCGGCATTCGGGTGGCCGGAATCCGGCGGATTTTAACTCCATGCTTGCCTGTGAGCCTGTCGGCCAGCGCCGCAACACCCACGTTCTCAAGATCGAGCATTTCTACGAAAGCTTCCAGTGCCGGAAAATGGTTCGTTCTGGCGTAGAGAAAGTCGTCAACCTCTTCGGCGGCGGTCAGACCGCTGACATGTGGATCGGATTGCTCGAACACGGAAGCCAAAGTTTGAGCTACGTTAGAGAGCCGGGTCGCTTCTTCCTGAAGGATGACATCGAAGCGTTGACGTTGCGCTGTATCAAGATCGGGCGTCTCGGCATAAATGTCGGCGACCGAGCGGATGGCGGCCGCCGAACTGAGCATGTCGTGCACGGAGCTGTTGAGCAGCGGATCGTGGTTGAGACGGTCGGAAAGAGCGGCAATCAGGCTCTGATCGCGGCTGTTGGCCTGACGCATCGCCACCAATGTCTTCGCCCAAGGCTCGTGCCGGGCAATCAGGTCACGGGCGCTTTCGGGGTGCAGCTGCGGGTCACTGATGCCCGGATCGGCGGCGATTTGCTCCAATGCGTCAAGCATCCTGCGCTCTTGCGCGCCATCCAGCGTGGCAACATCAAGGTCAAGGGCTTCGGTGAGTCGGTTAAGGAGCGCACCGCCAATGCTGCGTTTATCATGCTCAATCAGGTTTATATAGGAAACGGAAATACCCAAAACCTGAGCAAGGGCGGTTTGAGTCATTCCTTTCGCTTTTCGCTGCGCACGGATGCGATGCCCTATGGGAAGCGAGACCATGTCTTCAACCTTTTGTTAATACGCCTATTTTTGCACTGCAACGTAAAATGTTTACAAGCAATCATGTTTGCGTTCTACATTTTTTACAAAAAAATGGAGTGTTTACAGGGGGTTGTTGTAAATTTGACCACGACGCTGTAGTACACACCCTAATGGCGTTGTCAGAAATGCGTCATCACCGTGCAAAAACAATTTCTCTTTGGGAGGAAACCTTACATGAGCGATTCAAAATTCACCGTAGGCCGTCGCGGCGTCATTAAAGGCGGCGCTGCGCTTGGTGCGGGCCTTGCGGCTCCGACTTTCTTCAGCCGTGGCGCATTTGCTGACGATCATTCGTACCTGAACGAGCCGAAAGGTGACACGGTCACGCTCGGCTTTAACGTGCCTCAGACCGGTGCATATGCTGATGAAGGCGCGGATGAGCTGCGCGCATACAAACTTGCTGTCAAACACCTTAACGGTGAAGGCGACGGCGGCATGATGAACACGTTCAAGCCCTCGATGCTTAAGGGCAACGGCATTCTCGGTAAAAAAGTCGAGTATGTAACGGGCGATACGCAGACGAAATCTGACGCGGCCCGTGCTTCGGCCAAGCGCATGATCGAAAAAGACGGCGCTGTCATGATTACCGGCGGTTCATCTTCCGGTGTTGCGATTGCTGTGCAGTCACTGTGTCAGGAAGCCGGCGTAATCTTCATGGCTGGTCTGACCCACTCGAACGACACAACGGGTAAAGACAAACGCGCCAACGGTTTCCGTCACTTCTTCAACGGCTACATGTCCGCTGCTGCCCTCGCGCCAGTGCTGAAAAACAGCTATGGCACGGATCGTAACGCTTACCACCTGACAGCCGACTACACATGGGGCTGGACGCAGGAAGAGTCGATTGCGGCATCGACCGAAGAAATGGGCTGGAACACGGTCAAGAAGGTCCGCACCCCGCTGGGCGCAGGCGACTTCTCGCAGTACATCACGCCAGTTCTGGAATCAGGCGCCGATACGCTGGTCCTGAACCACTACGGCAAGGACATGGTTAACTCGCTGACGCAGGCGGTCCAATTCGGCCTTCGCGACAAGCAAGTGAACGGCAAAGACTTCACCATCATTGTTCCGCTTTACTCGCGTCTGATGGCGCAGGGTGCGGGCGAGAACGTGAAGGGCATCTTCGGTTCGACGAACTGGCACTGGTCGCTGTCGGACGAAGGTTCGCAGGCGTTTGTTAAGTCGTTCGGTCAAGAATACGGCTTCCCGCCATCACAGGCCGCGCATACTTGCTACGTGCAGACACTTCTGTATGCGAACGCTTGTGAAATGGCAGGCACTTTCGCACCTTGTGGCGTCATCGACGCGCTCGAAGATTTCGAGTTCGACGGTCTGGGCAACGGTAAAACGCTGTATCGCGGCGCGGATCACCAGTGCTTCAAGGACGTGCTGGTCGTGAAGGGTAAAGAGAACCCGTCCTCGCAGTTCGACATCCTCGAAGTTGTGGAAGTCACGCCTGCCGCTCAAGTGACGTACTCGCCGGATCACTCGATGTTTGCCGGTGGCGAACTGGGTTCCTGCAACAACGGCGCATAAGGCGCTTACGGTCGGCCTCCGCAACGCGGGGGCCGACACTGACCGTTTTGACGGTCGCACAAAATTGAATTCATTCACGAGAAAAAATGCCGTCTCAAGCCGCATCGCGGCGGAGCGGACAGGGGACTTATCTCGATGGACGCCTTAATCCTGCAAATGATGAACGGGTTGGACAAGGGGGCCGCTTATGCGCTTATCGCCCTCGGCCTGACCCTGATCTTCGGCACGCTCGGTGTTGTGAATTTTGCGCATGGCGCGCTGTTCATGATGGGCGCGTTCTGCGCCGTGGTGATGCAAAAAATCCTTACGCTGTCCGTCAAGGTCAAGGATGAGAGCATCACATTCTTTGATGCTTACAAAGAAGTGCCTTACCTTGAGACGTGGTACGGGGAAACAGGGTCGATAATAATCGACTGGGCGGTTCCGCTGTCCATCCTGCTGACAATTCCGGTGATGATGCTGGTCGGCTACATCATGGAGCGGGGACTGATTCAGTATTTCTACAAACGCCCGCACGCGGAACAGATTTTGGTGACGTTCGGGCTGGCCATTGTCATTCAGGAGCTGATTAAGTCGATGTTCGGGGCGAACCCGATCCCGACCCCGGCTCCGGAGATGTTTTCCGGCACAGCGCCGATCGGATCGTGGTTCGGGTTGAGTGAGAACATCGTTTACCCGTGGTGGCGGATTATTTATCTGATTTTCTCGCTGACGATCATCGGCATGTGCTTCGCGTTTTTACGCTTTACCACCTTCGGGATGGTCGTTCGCGCCGGTATGAATGACCGCGAGACCGTTGGCTTGCTGGGCATCAACATCGAGAAACGTTTCACGATTGTCTTCGCGCTTGCGGCGGTTGTCGCCGGGCTTGCGGGGGCGATGTATACGCCGATCCTCAGCCCCGACTACCACATGGGAATGGATTTCCTCGTACTAAGCTTTGTCGTGGTGGTGGTTGGCGGCATGGGCAGCTTGCCCGGCGCGGTTGCAGCGGGCTTTTTGCTCGGTATCCTGCAAAGCGCGGCCTCGATGACCGAGGTTAAAGAGATCATCCCCGGCATCGACCAGATTATCATCTACCTCGTCGCTGTTGTTATCTTGCTGGCCCGCCCGCGCGGCTTGTTCGGCCTCAAAGGCGTGATGGAGGATTGATGCCATGAAACTGATTAGCCAACCCGGTCCCAAGACCGATTTTTCAATGCTCCTGCTGTTCACGATCGTCGTGCTGACCATGCCGATCTGGCTCGCGCCAATCGGAGCGGGATACCCTGATCTGGTTCAGAAATTCGCGATCTACGGATTGTTCGCGACGGGGTTCAACATCTTGTTCGGCCTGACCGGATACCTTTCCTTCGGCCATGCCGCGTTTCTGGGTGTGGGATCTTACACGGCGGTTTGGAGCTTTAAGCTGCTGGGGATGAACCCGGTCCCCGCCGTGTTGCTTGCCATTGTGACGAGTGCGATCTTTGCGCTGCTTATCGGATATATCAGTCTGCGACGCACGGGCATTTACTTCTCGATTCTGACGCTGGCATTCGCGCAGATGTGCTACCAGCTGGCATATTCAGTCCTGACGCCCATCACCAACGGCGAGACGGGACTGCGGGTACTGCAAAGTGATCCGCGCATATTGGACGGTGTCATCACGTCTCAAACGGAAGATGGCGGGCCGCTCATTACCAATTTCTTCGGCATTGATATGACGAAGACATGGGAGACGAATATTTTCGGTATTGATGTTCAGCTGAATGCGGGTTTCTACTTCTGCGCCTTCTTCCTGATCCTCGGCTCCTATATCGCGATGCGCATCTTCCGCTCACCTTTCGGGATGATGTTGCGGGGCGTGAAGACGAACCAGAACCGGATGAACTATACCGGCGTTAATACGCGTCCTTATACGCTGGCGGCGTTTGTGATCTCCGGTGCGTATGCCGGGCTTGCAGGGGCGCTGCTCTGCGTCACCGATCCGCTGGCAGGTGCGGAGCGGATGTTCTGGACAGCATCAGGCGAGGTTGTTCTGATGGTAATCCTCGGCGGCGCGGGAACCCTGATGGGACCAATGCTGGGCGCGGGAATTATCAAATACTTCGAAAACATCCTCTCTGCATTCAACAAAAGCACGCTTGAGGGTATGCTCGGCTTTCTGCCGGAAAACATGCTTGACGGCACAATTTCAGTATTGAGCCTGTTCGTTGGCGAAGGCTGGCACTTGACCTTGGGCTTACTGTTCATGGTCGTTGTGATCTTCCTGCCGGGTGGTCTGGTCGAGGGTGCAAAATCAATCTTGCTCAAGCTCACCGGCGGCGGCTCCAAGAAAAGCGCTTCGGCGCAAGCAGCGGAATAGGGGGCGCATATGGCTATTCTCCAAGTCAGAGGTGTGTCCAAACGCTTCGGCGGATTGCAGGCACTCAATGATGTGAATCTGTCCGTCGAAGAGGGGCATGTTCACGCGATTATCGGGCCGAACGGGGCGGGTAAATCGACCTTACTGAACTGTTTTGTCGGCAAGCTCGATCCGGATACCGGTACAGTAATGTTCGACGGCAAATCGCTGCTGGGTATTAAACCTTACGAGATCAACCAGATCGGCGTCAGCCGGGTGTTTCAGACGCCCGAAATCTTTGCCGATCTGACGTTGCTTGAAAACGTGTTGATCCCCAGCTTTGCGAAGCGGGATGGCGGTTTTAAAGTCAACTGGTGGCCGCGTGTGGACCGTGAGCGTGTGGTCCGTGACCATGCGGAATCGGTTTTGGAAGAAATCGGACTGTACGACAAGCGTGATGAAGTGGCCGGTTCCCTGTCTCGTGGAGACAAACGGCGCCTGGAAATGGCGATGTGCCTCAGTCAGGATCCGAAGCTGCTTTTGCTCGATGAGCCGACGGCAGGGATGTCACGTGCGGATACCAACGCTACCATTGATCTGCTCAAGCGGGTTGGTGAGGCGCGTGGTATCACCAAAATCGTCATCGAACATGACATGCATGTCGTCTTTTCGCTGGCCGATAAAATCAGCGTTCTCGCGCAAGGAACGGTCATTGCCGAGAACACGCCGGAACTCATCAAAGGCGATCCGCGCGTTCAGGAAGCCTATCTTGGAGGGCCGCAAGAATGACCCGTCCGTTTTTTGAAGTAAATGACATCCACGCCTATTACGGCGAGAGCTATATCGTTCAGGGGGTGAGCTTCTCGCTCAACGAGGGCGAAGTGCTGGCGCTGTTGGGCCGCAACGGGGCGGGGAAAACCTCTACCCTGCGGGCTTTGGCGCAGATCGGCTCTCCCGCCCTGCACAGGGGCGAGGTATGGCTGGACGGCCAGCCGCTGCATACGATGAAATCGTTTGAAGCGTCGCAGGCGGGTATGGGCCTTGTGCCTGAAGACCGCCGGATCATCGGCGGCCTGACGGTCCATCAGAACCTTGAACTCGCGCAGATTGCCGAACCTAAAGGCTGGTCTATCGAGCGGCTGTACGAACACTTCCCGCGCCTTGCCGAACGACGCAAGCAGGATGCCGTGACCATGTCGGGGGGCGAGCAGCAGATGCTGGCAGTTGCCCGCGCGTTGGCCCGGAACATGAAAATCCTGTTGCTTGACGAGCCTTACGAGGGGCTTGCGCCCGTGATCGTGCAGGAGATCGAGAAGATCGTCCGGCAAATCCGCGACGAGGGGATCACGACGATCATCGTTGAGCAAAACGCGGTCGCGGCCCTCAAACTCTCGGATCGGGCTGTTATCATGGACACGGGCGAAGTGGCTTTTGACGGCAGCGCGGCGGAAGTGTTGAACGACGAGGCACTGCGTCACCAGTAT
>CALDZQ010000379.1 GCA_937944035.1 uncultured Neomegalonema sp.
AGGGTAAGAGTGTCGTTATCCGGCAATGGGCAATCTCTTGAAAAGACGACCGGATTGCCGGTCATCAAAGCATCACTGCGCGACTTATTACTGCGCGACTTAATTACTGCGCGACGGGGCGCACTTCCAGAACATCGGGAATGTAATGGCGGAGCAGGTTCTCGATCCCCATCTTCAGCGTCATCGTAGAGCTTGGACACCCCGCGCAGGCGCCGCGCATCGACAGGTAGACAATCCCTTCCTCAAACCCGTGAAAGGTGATGTCGCCCCCGTCTTGCGCAACCGCAGGGCGTACACGCGTGTCGAGCAAATCCTTGATCTGCGTAACAATCGCGCCGTGCGGGCCGTCATGCTCGGCGTGGCCGCTATCGGCGGTGGCATCGTCGGCCATCACCGGTTGTCCGGTGGTGAAATGCTCCATGATCGCACCCAAAATCGCAGGTTTGATATGCGCCCAATCCGCGTCACCCTTCGCGACCGATATGAAGTCCGGCCCGAAAAACACGCCCTCAACACCCTCAACACCAAAGATACGCTGTGCCAGCGGCGATGCGTCCGCGTCGTCGGCGCTGGTGAAATCAGCGGTCCCGCTCGGCATAACCGTCCGGCCCGGCAGGAATTTCAGCGTTGACGGGTTTGGTGTCGCTTCGGTTTGAATAAACATATGCGCAATCCTTATTGGTGCGGCTGTAGTTTAGAACTGTTCTAAATATGGAGCGGGTAAAGCTTTCGATCAAGCCCCATTCCGTCCGCCGCCGATCAGGCCCATCACATCGTAGACCTCGTCCAAAACCGGGCGGGCCAGCGTGGCGGCGCGTCCCGCGCCTTCGGTCAGGATGGCATCGATATGACCCTGATCCTGCATCAGGCGGCGCATCTCGTCCCCGATCGGGGCCATCTTCTCCACCGTCAACTCCGCAAGCGCGGGTTTAAACGCACCGAATCCCTGCCCGCCATACTCGGCCAGAACCTCCTGCTTGCTCGTCCCCGACAGCGCCGCAAATATCCCGACCAGATTATCCGCCTCAGGGCGCTCCGCCAGACCGCCTGTTTCAGAGGGCAAAGGCTCCGCATCCGTCTTCGCCTTGCGGATTTTCGACGCGACCGTATCGGCATCATCGGTCATGTTAATGCGCGACATATCCGAGGGGTCGGATTTCGACATTTTCTTCGTGCCATCGCGGAGCGACATAATCCGCGCACTTTCCGATTGAATCAACGGTTCGGGCTGCGGAAAGAAATTCGGCACATTGAAGTCATTGTTGAATTTTTGCGCAATATCGCGGGCCAGCTCAAGATGCTGCTTCTGGTCCTCACCAACGGGCACATGCGTGGCGCGATAGG
Source organism: uncultured Neomegalonema sp. (assembly GCA_937944035.1). Taxonomy (GTDB): domain Bacteria; phylum Pseudomonadota; class Alphaproteobacteria; order Rhodobacterales; family Rhodobacteraceae; genus JAHDDY01. Next base: position 1,345 of record CALDZQ010000379.1, read on the forward strand.
CGAGAATGTCTGCGGCCATCAGGTTCGGGTACGCATAAAGGCCGACCGAGGCTTGCTCTTTATCTTTCCCGGCCTTTTCCTTGAACTGCGTCATCCGGTTCAACCAGCCCATGCGGGCCACACAGCTGAAAATCCAGCCCAATTCGGCATGGGCGGTGACGCGGCTCTGGTTGAACAGAATCGATTTTGCCGGATCGAGGCCCGATGCGATAAAGGCGGCGGCCACTTCACGGGTCGCAACGCGCAGCGCGGCGGGATCTTGGGCAACGGTGATCGCGTGCAGATCGACAACGCAGTAAAGCCGCTCAAAGTCCTGATCTTGCAACGCCACAAAGTTGCGCACCGCGCCGAGGTAATTGCCCAAGGTCAGATTGCCCGTGGGTTGAACACCGGAAAATACGCGTGGTGTATGGCTTTTCGTCGAAGTTTCCGCGCTCATCGGCAGTATTCCTTTGTATTCTCAGCGGTCGCTTAAAATCTCAGCAACTCGTTAAGCGCAACCTGTCCAAGGTGCAAGAGCGGGCGCTGCTATTATCATCTCGCAAGCATTCGCAAAGATGTGTAGGGCTTGGCTATGAACGAGAATGACCCTTCCGATGAAGATCAGGGCGAACGGCCCCGCTGGGGACAGCCGCAAAGACGCGAGCCGATCTTTAATCCCGGCGTATTCGACGCGGTTCCCGTGCTTGTGCTGGTCCTGTCTATGCTGGCGGTTCAGTCGTGGGCGCATTACGGAGGGATACAGGCTCAGGCCGATTTGTATCGCGAATACGCCTTCTATTCAGGCCGCTTCTGGCGCGGCAGCGATCTGTCTGCGCTCGTCAGCTACGCTTTTCTGCACGGCGATTGGATGCACTTGGCCATGAACGGTTTCGCGGCCTTTGCCCTGGGAACCGTCTGTTGGCGGGCGATGGGCACGGCCCGCTTCTATCTCTTCTTCGCCATCACGGCGGCGGCTGGCGCGATTGCCTTTGCGCTTGTCCGGCCGGAGGACGGCCCGCTCGTCGGCGCATCGGGCGCGATTTTCGGGTTCTTGGCCGCGTTCAAATATATCCAGTTTCAGAAGCTGGCCGATCGGGGCCATGACATCCGCCGCGACGCGCTGATGTTTCTGATCCAGGTCAGCGTCCTGAACTTCGCCATCGGCATCGCCACGGGCGGCGTCATGGCGTGGGAGGCGCATTTCGGCGGTTTGGCCGTTGGCTGGTTCCTGACCCCGACAATGCTGCGCAAGGATTGATCGCATGGCAGATAAACCGACCCCGCCGCAGCGCGCCGATTACCGCAGCTTTTGCCGGATCACGACGCGCTGGATCGACAATGACGCCTTCGGCCATGTGAACAACGTCAATTACTACTCGTTCTTCGACACGACCGTTTGCTCGCACTTGGTCGGCAACGGCGTCTTTCACCCCACCGAAGGCGAGGTGATCGGCCTCGTGGTTGAGTCGGGTTGCAACTACTTTTCCTCCGTGGCCTATCCGGACCTGATTGCGGGCGGCTTGCGGGTCGAGCGTATCGGCACATCATCCGTGCGCTACGGCATCGGCATCTTCCGCAATGACGAGCAAACCGCCAGCGCCGCAGGACACTTCATCCACGTCTATGTCGACCGCCAGACCCAGCGCCCCGTGCCTTTGCCTGCGGCTCTAAGGACCGTGGTTGAGGCTTTGGTTGTGTGATATTTTCCTTCTATGAGCGAGAAACCTGACCTTACAGTCTACTACGATGGCTCCTGCCCGATTTGCGGTTGGGAGATCGATCTCTATGCCAAGATGCGCGGGGCCGAGCGGATACACTGGTTCGACATCACCCGCGAAGACACCGCCGCACTGGGTCCGGGCCTCGATCTGCCCACGGCGACGGGTAAATTCCACGTCCGCGATGCGACCGGCACACTGGTCAGCGGCGGCAAAGCCTTCGTCGAGATCTGGTCCCGCCTGCCCGCCCTGAACTGGGCGGCAAAGCTGGGCCGCACCCGCGTCGGCGTCTGGATTTTGGAGCGGTTTTACCGCATCTTCCTGCGCATCCTGCCCCGCTTGCGGCGGGTTATGGGTGATCGCAAGCGCTAGGCTCAGGACTCAATCAGGTCCACCATATGATTGTTGCTGCGAGAAGCACTGCTGACAAGAAGACGTCTGCGCGTTTGTCGTATCTGGTGCAGACTCTTCGCCAGTCCTTGAGCCGCCCTATGGCTCTTTCGACGGTG
>CALDZQ010000380.1 GCA_937944035.1 uncultured Neomegalonema sp.
CGAATTCGCCTTGGCCGAACAGTTCATCCGCGCCAGAACTGCGGCGGGCTTGACGCAGCAACAGCTTGCCGAGCGTATGAAAACCTCTCAAGCCTACGTTGCCCGTCTTGAGGGCGGGAAGGAAAAGCCATCCACCCGCACCCTCAATCGCTTCGCCGAAGCCACCGGCCACCGCGTCGTCATCAATTTTGAACCGCTCGCCGCGCCGTAAGCGGGGCGGGCATCTCAAACGCCTCACGCGAATGGTTTGACCTCGCGCCACTCTGTGGTAATTCCGCGCTTAGAGCGATTTCAAGCAAAGTGTAAGCACTTTGCGACTCGGAAATCGCGCAGGAACAAAAGATTACAGCGTTGTGCGTGATTCAGGAATTACGCACAACGCTGTAACCGCTCAATGTAAAAGCGGCTCAATCCGACATACCTGAATCATCGCGCCAGCCGCAACAAGACCGCACCCAGCAATGTCGCCATCGTCGAGATAACTTTGCCCAGGTTGAGCCGTTCGTTCAGGAACACCGTCCCAATCAGCAGCGCAAAGACGATACTCGTCTCACGCAGGGCCGTCACCAGCGCAATCGGCGCTTGCGTAAATGCCCATGTAACAATGGCATATGCGATGAACGAGACGGGGCCGCCGAAGTAAAACGACTTCCACCCCTCCCCCGTCATCCTGCCCAGCACCGCCGGACGCCATGCCAGCAGGATCACGACGAAAATCACCGCATTCAACATCGCCGAGCAGGCATAGAACGACAGCGAAGACCCGGCAATCCGCGCGCCCAGCCCGTCATTGATCGAATAGGACGCGATGAAACACCCCGTCACAAACGCCAGCATTGCCGCATTGCGGTTGAACAACCCGTCCGCCCGCCGCACAAAACTCAGGCTCATAATCCCGCAAGCGATCACCAGTACCGCCAGTATTTGCAGCGGCAGCAGCTCGACCCCCAGCACCACCACCGAAAACCCGGCCACCAACAGCGGCGCGGTCCCGCGCGCAATCGGGTAGACTTGGGTCAGGTCGCCAATGCGGTAAGCGTTCATCAGGAAAAGCTGATACCCGACATGAAGCAGCGCGCTTAACCCGATATAGGGCCAGCTTTCTTCCGCCGGGAACGGAAAGAACAACAACACCGGAAAGGCCAGAAAAGCATGGCCAACCACCACACCCGCCATCCCGACAACCTTGTCACCGCCCCCCTTGAGCACCGCATTCCAAACCGCATGAAGCAGCGCCGCACTCAACACGCTGATGAAGACGAGTGTGGTCATAGGGCAGCATCCTCATTCAGTTTCCACAGCTTTACTCCGCCGCCAGCTTCGCTTCCGCCTCATGTGGACCGTCCAATGATGACAGCAATTCCGCCCGTTTCAACGCAGCCTCCGCCATCGCCGCCTCCTTCACCGGACCAAACCCGCGAATGCCATCGGGCAGCGACAGCAACGCCCGCGCCACCGGATTGCCCGGCGCATGAGACAGAACCGCCGCAACATCGCTCTCATAGCGCTTAATCAGCGCCCGCTCGGTTTTACGCTCTGCGGTGTAGCCGAACACATCCAACGGCGTCCCGCGCAAGCCCTTCATCTTCGCCAGCATCCTGAAATTGCGCATCATTGACGGGCCGAACGCCTTCTTCTTCGGCCTGCCCTGCGCATCGGTCCCGCCCCCCATCAATGGCGGCGCGAGGTGAAAGGTCAGTTTGCCGCCCTCCTCGAAATTATCCGCAATCGCCTGCTCAAAACGCCCGTCGGTAAACAAGCGCGCAACCTCGTATTCATCTTTATAAGCCAACAGCTTGGCGTAGTTTCTTGCGACAATTTCCGCCAGATCCGCATCGTGTTGACGCACCCGCTCGACCAGCTTGCGATACCGCTTGGCCAGACGCGGCCCCTGATAGCCCGTCAGATGCGCCGCGCGATGCTCGATGATCTCGCTCAACGTGCGCGGGATCGCCTCGCCAACATCCAACGCCTCCGCCAGCATGGCTTTGACCGCCGCCGGATCAACCGCCAGCTTGCGCCCCCAATGGAACGCCCGCACATTCGCCGCCACCGCCACGCCGTTCATCTCCAGCGCTTGCAGGATGGCGGGCATCCCCACGGGCAGCACCCCGATCTGGCTGGCATAGCCCAGCATCATCACATTGGTCATGATCGCATCGCCACACGCCGCTTCGGCAATCGCGGTGAAGTCATGGAAGTTGTCCTCCCCGCGCACGGTCTTTTTGATCGTCGCCAGCGTCAGCGCGCTTTTAAAATCGAAATCGCGGTTCTTGATGAAATCCGCCACCGGGGTCGCATGAGCGTTTACCACCGCCTGACTGCGCTGCGGATCGCACAGGATCACCCCGTCCGTAGACGCCGCAACCACTGCATCGGCCGCGAACAACAGGTCCGTCCCGCCTGTTACAATGCGCGGGCTAGTCACCGCATCCGGCTCCTCGCCGATCCGCACATAGGAGAACACCGCCCCGCCCTTTTGCGCGAGACCCGCCATATCAAGGATCATCGACGCCTTGCCCTCGATATGCGCCGCCATGCCCAGCACCGCCCCGATGGTCAGAACCCCGGTCCCGCCAACGCCTGTAATCGCGATATTCCAAGGCCGCGTCAGATCATCAATGGATGGCGCAGGGGCCGGAATGCTCATCGGATCAATCTCGGTCGCGCTCCGCTTTTTCGGCCCCGCACCCTCAATCGTGACGAAGGACGGGCAGAAGCCTTTGACGCAGGAGAAATCCTTGTTGCAACTCGATTGATTGATCTTGCGCTTGCGGCCCATCGCCGTTTCCAGCGGTTCGACCGCCACGCAATTCGACTGCACGGAACAATCACCACAGCCTTCGCAGACCGCCGGATTGATGAACACCCGCTTATCCGGATCAGGCATCGTGCCCCGCTTGCGGCGGCGGCGTTTCTCGGCCGCACATGTCTGCACGAAGACAATCGCGCTGCACCCTTGGGTCTCGCGCAATTCGCGCATAACCGTTTCGAGATCATCGCGATGGCGGATCGTTGTGCCATCGGCCAACTCACCCATGCGGTAGACATCCGGCTCATCAGTCACCAGCACAATCGGCTTTACCCCCTCATGCGCCAGTTGATGCGTGATTTGCTGCGGCGACAATTCTCCGTCAACCGACTGCCCGCCCGTCATCGCCACGGCGTCGTTATAAAGCACTTTGTAAGTCAGATTGGCCCCCGATGCGACACCCTGCCGGATGGCGAGCGAGCCGGAGTGGAAATACGTGCCGTCGCCCAGATTGATGAACTGGTGCTTCTCGTCGGTGAAATGCGCCATTCCCTGCCACTGCGCGCCCTCGCCGCCCATCTGGCTGAAACCCGCATCGTTGCGATCCATCCACGTCACCATGAAGTGACACCCGATCCCCGCCCCCACGCGGCTGCCCTCCGGCACATTGGTCGAAGTATTGTGCGGGCATCCGGCGCAAAAATAGGGCGTGCGCTTGGTCGGAGCCTTGTGCGTGCGGCGAATATCCGCGCGCCGCTCGAACCAATCCAGCTTGTCCTGCAACTGATCATGCAGGCCGGGGTCCAGCTCCAGATGCATGATCCGCTCGGCAATCGCACGAGCCACTTTGCCAACGGTCAATTCCACATCAAGCGGCAGGCGCTGACGGTCCTGATGATCGAACTTGCCCACAATCCGGGGCCGCACATCGGCGCGCCAGTTGAAGAGCTGTTGCTTGATCTGGTGTTCGATCACCTCGCGGCGCTCCTCGATCACCAGCACCTCTTCCAGACCTTCGGCAAAGTGGCGCACGCCTTCGGGTTCCAGCGGCCAAGGCATCCCGACCTTGTAGACCCGCAAGCCAATCGCCGCCGCCTCGGCTTCCCCGATGCCAAGCTGGCGCAGCGCCTCGCGCATATCCTCATACGCCTTC
>CALDZQ010000381.1 GCA_937944035.1 uncultured Neomegalonema sp.
AATAATTCACACCGCTTACTTGCCGGTGATCTTCGCCATGATGTCTTCAATCGAAAAGCCAAGCCCTTCGAGCATCGACAGATCAATGCCTTTTTCGGCCAGCATGGACTTCACGCCCTCCGCATCCAGACCCTCAATCGCCGATGCGTCGATGCCGCTTTCACTCAGCTTGTTCATAATATCGCCCGCACCGCCGAGGTTGCCCAGCATATCACCAAGACCCATTGTTCTCATCCTTCATATCAATTTAAAACCGTATCCCGTTAAACAGCGGTATGCGTGAAGTGTAAACGCACTCTTAACGCAAATTACTCTATCTCCCGCTGTCCCCTTGCGCTTAGAGTCATCGGCGATCAGGTTGGCGGGAATTCTGACTCAAGTTGATCGCCACACAAAGCAGAGCATGGCGGCGGTTGAGATGAGTATTAACACCCGTCCTTTGCTCCACGGCGCGGCGATTATTGCGGTGATGGGCTTCGAGATCATCGCCCGCGCCAGCGGCATCGCGGTGTTCAACACCCTCGCCCATGCCGCGCTGTTGCTTGTCGTTCTGCTCACGCTCCCCCGCTGCGGCCTGCGCGAGGCGTATTTGCTGACGCTCTGCGCCCTGCTCACCGCCGCCGTCATGCTCTATGCCGATAACCCCGCACACGCGCTGCATCTGGGCTTTGAGCAAGCCGCGTTCCTGATGGCGTTCATCTTCCTGCTCGCCCTCCTGAACGAGACTGCGCTCTCCTCCCCTTCGGTCGCCACCTGCGGCGCGTACCTGACCGGACAACCCCCCGGCAAACGCTACGCGGCGCTCTATTGGGGCACGAATATGATGACGGTCATGTTCAACCTCGGCGCGGTCAGCCTGTTCTCGCCCCTCATCAAACGCGGGGTCGAGGCATCCGACGCCGATGCGGCGGGCAAGCGCGCCCGCGAGCGCCGCCAGTACAGCGCGGTTATGCGCGGCTTTGCCTGGAACCTTGTCTGGTCCCCCACCGCTATCGCCCCCATCGCGGTCATGGGCCTGATCGACGGTATCGACCGCCAGCGCTGGACCTTGCTGGGTCTTGGCTTTGCCGCCGCGATTTTTGTCGTCGGCGCGTTGGAGGATCACTGGCGTTTTTCCAAACTCGCCCGCTCCGCCAAACCGCGCCCCCGCCCCGCCTTCCCGCTGGTGGCCTATGCACGGTTCAGCGCCGCCGTCCTGTGGCTGATCGCGCTGACCTTGGCGTTTATCTGGCTGACGGGCGGCACGCTGATCCTCAGTCTGATGATCGCCTGCCCGCTGATGATGCTCGGCTGGCTCGCCGCCCAAAACGGTCTCAGCCGATGGGCCGACACCCGCGCCCAAATCCACAGCATCGGGTTTCAGCGCCTGCCGGAGATTGCCACCGTCGCCGTGGCGCTGGCCTGTTCGGGCTATATCGGACGCCTCGGCGCGGCCCTGATCCCGGCGGAGGAATGGGCGCAGGCGCTGGGCGTGTTCGCGATGCCGCAATACATGCTGCTGACCGCGCTGCCCGTCTTTATGCTGATGCTGTCCTTCTTCGCCGTCAGCCCGATCATGCTGGCGGTGTTCTTCGGCTCGGTCTTCGGAGCCTTGCCCGTCCTGCCGACCGATCCGACCCTGCTGGCACTGTCGCTGTCGATAGGCTGGGCGCTGGCGATGACCGCGTCGCCCTTCGCCACGGTTGTCCTGCTGCTGGCCAAAATGACGGGCCATTCCGGCATGACCCTGACCCTGCGCTGGAACGGTTTTTTCTCAGTCCTCAGCGTCGCCGTCTTCGGCCTTGCGTTTTGGCTGCTGACAGGCGGGCGTTGACGCCATCCCCCGCCAGTGCCATTCAATTCCGGTACATCAACAAGCGAGCATCGCCATGACCGTCCAGACAGGCCGCCCTTTCCTCGCCATCCCCGGCCCGACCGTGATTCCCGATGTTGTGATGCGGGCGATGAATCAGCCGATGGTCAATATCTACGACGGCCCGCTGATCGAGCTGACGCACAGCCTGTTCCCCGACCTCAAGAAGATCGCGGGCACAACGGGCGAGGCGCTGATGTACATCTCCAACGGCCACGGCGCATGGGAGGCGGCACTGGCCAACACGCTCTCCGCCGGAGATACCGTGCTGGTGCTGGAATCGGGTCGCTTTGCCGCCGGATGGGGCGATATGGCCGCGAAAATGGGCATCACCGTCCAAACCATCCCCGCCCCCTCAACCCGCCACGGCGTAGACCCCGCCGCCGTCGAAGCGCATCTGCGCGCCGACACGGCCCACGCCATCAAAGCGATCCTCGTCGTGCAGGTCGATACCGCCACCGGTGTCTGGAACGACATTGAGGCCATCCGCAAAGCCATCGACGCGGTGGGCCATCCCGCCCTCTACATGGTCGATTGCATCGCCTGTCTGGGCTGCGTGCCGTTCGACATGGACGATTGGGGCGTCGATGTCATGGTCGCGGCCTGTCAGAAAGGTCTGATGACACCCCCCGGCCTCGGCTTCAACTTCGCCAATGCCAAAGCCATGACCGCCCGCGAGGCCAACGGTTGCACCAGCAGCTATTGGGACTGGCAGCCCCGCGCACAGCCCGACATGTATTACAAGCTGTTCTGCGGCACGGCCCCGGTTCAGCACATTTTCGGCCTGCGCGCCGCCCTCGATATGATGCAAGCGGAAGGCATGGACGCCATCTTCGCCCGCCACACCCGCATCGCCAACGGTGTGCGTGCAGCGGTACAGCATTGGGGGCAGGGCGG
>CALDZQ010000382.1 GCA_937944035.1 uncultured Neomegalonema sp.
CGGAGCCTCAGCCCGAACCGGAAGCAGACACCGATCCCGCCCCGGACTCCCCGCTGGAGGTCGAGCTGCGCGAGGCGTTGGCGGTGTTCGAAACCGCCCGCAACGACGCCGATCAGGCCGAAAACCCCGTCCGCATCGCCCTTGCCTCCCTCGTCGATGAAACCCGCGAGCTGGAAACCCGCGTCGCCGGAGACGAAGCCTTCTCCCGCCGCGTGCGCCAGCCCGTCCGCCGCCTGCTCCTGCCGCTTTACGCCGTCACCCGCCGCTCCGCCCGCATCAGCCACCGTGCGATGGGCGAGGACCGTGAAGCACTGCTATCGGGCTGTGCCGAGGCCATAGGCCGCGCGGCGGATCAGCTTGGCCGCATTAGCGACAAGGCCGACGAGGCCGCCCTCCTGCGCCTCGAAGCCGATCTCGAAGTCCTGCAAAGCCGTCTGGATCGGGTGGAATAACCCGCCCCCATCTATGCCAAACAGGCATAACCCCTTTTCCCGCAGCGCAGCATTTTTATATTGCAATGCAGCAAAGTTAACGCCATATTGATCTCAACGCGATGCAGTTTCCTCCCTTTGCATAGCATAGACTTTAGCGCCCTGTCTCGGTTTCGAGCAGGGCGTTTTTTTGTGCAAAATTTGCGTTGACGGGCGGCAAAACTCTTGAAACCCCCGCTCACCCTACCCACCTTTTTATCACCGGAGGCCACATGGTTCCGGTAACGCCCTGCCAATCTTGGAGGGCATCTCTCACGTATCGCTTTGAATGAGGATATGACCTATGCGTACTTTTGACCTGACACCACTCTACCGCTCCACCGTTGGCTTTGACCGTATGGCGACGCTGATGGACCGCGTGATGGCCGCTGATGCCGCCACGCAGAGCTATCCCCCTTACAATATCGAGAAGATGGACGACGATGCCTATCGCATCACAATCGCCGCCGCCGGTTTCGGCGAGGCCGATCTGTCGGTCGAGAGCATCGAGGGCCAGTTGGTTGTGATCGGCAAGAAAGCCGGGAAAACCACGGAGAACGCCGCCCGTGTGTTGCATCGCGGAATCGCCGAGCGCGGTTTTGAGCGTCGCTTCCACCTCGCCGACCACGTCAAAGTGACGAGCGCCAGCATGGAGAACGGCCTTCTCCACATCGACCTCGTCCGCGAAGTGCCCGAAGCGCTGAAACCCCGCACGATCCGGATCGCGACGGGAACCGACGAAAAAGCGATTGAGGCGACCGTTTCGTAACGGCGCACCGCTCATCCTCTCCAGATGACACGAAGCCGGCGGGAGCAATCCCGTCGGCTTTTTTGTGGTAATACCAACGGCCCTACAGCGTTGTGCGTGATTCAGAAATTACGCACAACGCTGTAAATACTGACCGTTTCCATTTTTCCCTTCCCCGCACTCCGATGCGGGGTCTGGTGGGCGAGAGTGCCTCGCTGAGAAAGACCTCGCATCAAGTGCGGGGAAGGGACTTTTTTTCAGTGTCAGGATACTCTAAAACTTGCCGATGGCGTTGATGAAGATGCCCTGATCGTCATAGGTCAGATCGGTCAGATCATCGGAGAAATCGGCGAAGTTGTAGCCGAAGCCGATTTTGAAGTTCTCGCCGAAATGGCGGTAGAGCGCGGCGAACGCGCCATAGCGGGTGCTCTTGGCTTCGGGCAGGTACAAGACACGGCCCTCAACAACGGCGTCCCAGTTCTTGATGATGTGCAGATCAAAGCGCAGGACACCCAGATGGGCGGTGCTTTTGGTGAAATCGTCGCCGGTGCGGGATTCGGAAATCTCGCCAAAGCGGAAGCCGTATTTGGCCCCGACAGACAGGATTTCGTTGATGTCATAGGTTCCGTCGAGCGAAACGACATGGCTGCGCTGTTTCGGGCCACGCGTCTCACCGGCGGCATTCTGCTGTTCGGGTCCGGGCAGGTCGTAGAGGAACGTATAGCGCGCCAGCCCGTTGAAGCGGTCGTTATTCACGGGACGATAGGCAAGACCGATACTGCCTTCGACATAGTCGCCATCAAGGACGGCGCTTTCGTCGGAATTGCTGACCACCGCGTCCAAATGCACGATCCCGCGCCAGTTGGCATTATAGTCGGCCCCGGCACTGGCGCTGACGAGATAGGTCTCGCGGTCCTGACGATTACCCTCGTGGCTGTCTTCAAAACGGGCTTCTCCGCGCAGGCCAAAGCGCATCCCGACCTCTGAATAATCCACCCCGGCGGAAACCGCCATGCGATCGAAATCATCGCCTTCATCGTCATCAAACTGCCCGGACTCGAACGAGCCGTGGACCTTCCAGCGGTCATCGGGCGTGTAGGTGACGCCGTAGGTATGGGCCAGCGATTGGCGGTGGCCGATCAGGTCGAAATTTTCCTCGCCATAGACCGACCATTGATCGCTGATCCGGCGGGTCGCGCCGAAGACGATGGAGCCGGTATCGCGCCCGAACGGATCATAGCCGTCAAGATCACCATCGGTGCGGTCGGCATCGAGCCGATAGCCGAAATAGTAGCGCTGATCGACGGTCGGCTCGTAACTGATGCCCGCAAGCGCGCCGAAGCCGAGCGAGCCGAAAGAGGCTTCACCGCTCACCGCGATACGGTCGGTGACATCGACCTCCGCCCCGAAGCCGAGGCGGTGGTTGCTCTTGCGCATCCCCGATTTATCGGCCGTGACCTGACCGAAGCCATAGAGCTTGTGGCCGGAGCGCTCGTAAGTCAGCCGTCCGCCAATATCCGTGCGGCTGCCATCCTCATCGGAACCGGAGGCCAGATCGCGGTCGGAATGGGTTACGCCCGCACCGACGCTCCAATGGTCGCTCAGGCGCAGTTCAGCCTGTGCCGTCGCCTCGCGTTCGTCGCCGCTGGTCTCGCGGTCGATGTCATCGTAGCGGATCGTGACGCTGCTGCGTTCGGTGGGTTGCAGTTCAACAAAGCCGCCCATGATGCGGGTGTCTTCGGTGGTGATCCGGTCGAGAGCCGTGAACCCCGCCTCGCGGTCTTCGTAATGCAGGCCGATGCGTCCGGGGATCGCGGTGACGGCCACATCCTCCAGATCAAGGACGCCCTTGGCGCGTATGCCATAAGCGCGCTCGCCCTCGCGTCCGATGCCGTTATCGTCCACAAAGCGGAAGCCGCCATCGACCGAGGAGGTACTGCCGAACCCTGGGCCTTTCGAGGCCGCCCCTTCAACCTCGACAAAGGATCGTTCGGTCAGGCGCAAAGTGGCGTCAACTTCGGCAAGGCTCTGATCTTGGCCGCTGATGTCATCGCGATAGGCGCTGGCCCCAAGGCGCAGATTGTCGGTGATCCAGGTCTGCGAACGGGCGCCGTAGCTGTAGGAATCGAACGCGCCTGTCGCGGGGCTGTATTCGTATTGAGCCAGCAGGAAGACCGGGTCGCCGCCGATCTGGCCATCGCGCACGATCTCACCAGCCGCCGAGGAGGAACTCAACGGACGGCGCAGGATGATGACGCCCTGAATGTAATCGATCGTGTAATCTTCTTCGGGGCGCAACACACGGCGTGATTTGGAGAGGCCCGTCACCCGGTCCCGGATGTCGAGGGTGATCTGCTCGGAGCCGATTGTGATGTCCTGACGGCGCAGGAAGTAGGACGACCCGCCCGTTCCCCTGAATTCGTCGCGCTGGGGCAAAGTGCCCGGCTCGGCGGCGAAACCGTTCACGACGACCCGGCGCTCGCCGAAGCTGGTCGTTTCGGTGGAGCGATAAAGGACGTTCGCGCCGTAAAGCCCGCGTTCGTGGCGGGCGAACTCCGAACCCGTGATGCGGGTCTTGAAGTTGCCCCACATCACATGGCTGTCGTCACGCTCCAGCCGGACGTAAAATTTGCCGCGCGTGGGGGCGTCGTCATAAGTGGTCGAATCGTCGCCATAGACAGGGTAATAATCATCCGGATCGAGACGGCGGAGCAGCCTGCGGGGGTCTTTTTCGTCGAGATTGCGGAACAGATCCTCAATCTCTTCGTCCCCGGTATCGACCGCCCCGGTCAGCAGGTATTTGCCCTTGATCTTGCCCTTCACGTAGAAAGCCGCCCTGCCCCGCGTATAAAAGCGGTTGCGGTCATCCTCGTCCAGCGCCTCGATACGGTCCTCGTGG
>CALDZQ010000383.1 GCA_937944035.1 uncultured Neomegalonema sp.
AATCGCCCGGACTCCGGCTTCGATATTGCGGTGCGAGCCTTCGGTATCGGTGTGGATGATGTCCGCGTCGCCAATATCAACGATTCGCGCGTTCTCCAGATAGGTTACGTCATCTTCATGGTCATACGCGCCCGCGTGACCGAAAGAGAATAATGTCGACGCCTCACGTACCGAGCGGGGGCCGAATCGCGCGCCACTGCGCCATTGTGTGCCGAAATCATAAGGCGCGCCCATCACCGCCACATCGGCGTCAATCGCGCTCCAGTCCTGCACATAGGGGTACTTCCCGAATGTCGAAATCCCCACAAATGGCAAATTTAACCGCCCGTCCTCATATCCATGCCCGGCCATTACGCTATCCCCGTTTTTGTGCGACGTTTTCAGCACTCTTTCATCAAAGATTAGGGGATGACAGTTTTATTGCGTAGGCGTCAATCTTGGTATGGACGCCTGCAGATGGCTTCGCTATACAGCGGCCAATTGCTGTTCCGGAGTAGCTCAGTGGTAGAGCGAGTGACTGTTAATCACCAGGTCGGGGGTTCGAATCCCTCCTCCGGAGCCATAAAAAAAACGCCTCGCATTCGTGCGGGGCTTTTTTTTAGTTTCACGACTTCGTTCTTCTCCCCGCCATCCCATAATTGCTGAATGTGAAATTATGGGGAGGGTACGTGCCGCCTGCGCGCGATTAGTGGCTTTAAATTCGAGGATGAGTTTGGTTCAGACCGAAACCGAACATGCAATCGCTTCCGGCATCGGAGCGTTCGTGTCATCTAAAGATAAAGAGAACAAAAAGGGAAGTGGCGGAGAGGATGGGATTCGAACCCACGGTACGCTCTCACGCACGCACCCTTAGCAAGGGTGTGCCTTAAGCCGCTCGGCCACCTCTCCGCCGACGGTGTTACAGGGTAAGGTAATTTGTTGGCAAGTGCTTTATAGGCAAAATTGTATCGATGTCGCAAAGCCTTGTGAAACGGGCCAGATCAGAGACTGCAAGCTGTAGCGTCAGCCAATACAAGCACGATGCATCCCGCTGATACAGTTAAGCGCACCTCGCGCCCCGGTGCGAATCTTGTTCTCGCCAAACGGCTGCGCGGTATAGCTTCACGTCCCATGAAATTGATCAAAAAAACAGCCTCAATGCTGTGAGGCACTGAGGCTGATTCTGAAATTTCAGGGGACGGTGCTGATGAAGAGCATTCAGCAGCAAAGTGTTTCCAGCTTGCTCGAAATCGCTCTAATTACAGAATTAGCTGCCCCGTCGTTTAGCAACAGCAACCTGACCTGCACGTGCCGCGTCCCGTGCCGCTTGCCGGGCCTGCTCACGAGCCGCAAGGCGGGCTTCCTGTCTTGCCGATTCACGGGCGGCGAGGCGGGCTTCCTGTCTTGCCGCCTCACGGGCGGAGAGGCGAGCTTCCTGTCTTGCAGCTTCACGAGCCGAGATACGTGCATCGTTTCTCGCCTCAATCCGCGCTTCCGCGCGCGCGTTTTGCCTTGCGACACGACGCGCTTTTCTCACGCCGGATCTGTGGCCGTCATGCGCCCTGTGGCGATGCCCGTAATGTCCGCCATAGTAACGGTCGTGATAGAACGCACCGCCGATTGCAAGCGCGCTGAATGCGCCGATGCCGATGGTCGGGTAAGGATCGTAATAATAGGCGGGAACGGGCGCAACATACGCGGGCCGATAATAGGCGGCTCCGGGCTGCACGTAATAGGGATTGCCCGCGTATTGCGGATTACCATACGGCTGTTGTGCCGCAACGGTCTGTTCCGTAACAGGCAGGGTCGTTGGTGCAGCTGTGTATCCTGCTGGCGCGGTCGTCTGCGCAGTCGTGTAACCCGTTGGCAGGGTGGCATCCGGCAGCACAGTATTCGGCACGGTGGTATTGTTCAGGATGCTATTAGGCACTGCGACATTGGGCAAGGCAGCATTAGGGATTGCCGCCTGCTGGGTAGCGCAGCCTGATATAAAGGCGGCAAAACCAAGTGCAAGCACAGGTTTAAGTGTTTTAATGAAATACGCCATACAACGATCCCTTCATACATTCAGTAACCATATCATCTTACCACTAAAGCAGGCGAAAAAACGACAGATTTGAATTCAGTCGGATTTTTAGCTCGCGCAGAGTGCCATTTGTATTTGGTTGTTCCTGATATGTGTGTTCGTCCGAGGCATTTTTCAAGGTGAAATTTTATGAATGCTTGAAATAAGCGTACATCCGTATGACGATTACTTTATCAAAAAAACACCTTCTGGTGTATTTGACAGGTGATTTACCGCGTGCGCCGTGCGTGGTACGTTAATCTTTTAACGCTGTTGATGGAGTTTTCTGATGCGGTTTGTCATCTTAACAATCGCAATGGCCAGCACCGCGATGTCGCAAGTCGGCGCGCAGAGTCTGGGGGATACGGCCATTGATCCGATCATCAGCAGTGATAGCGAAAGAATGCGATCCTCGCGGATCGAGACACAAATCCTGCCCCCCATCGGTGAGAGCCGCGATCTGTTACAGCCGCTTGCGCAATCAGAAATTATCAATACGGCAGGTTTTGCATTTAACGGGTTTAACTCTGCTGAGGCTGGGGCTGGGGCTGAGGCCGATATCGGAACGCAATCGCCAGCAGATTTCGTTCTTATTGACGATTCGGGCAGTCCCTTTTCGCTCCGTCCCGCTGATCTCTATCGGGCGTTGGGGGATCGGGTTATCCGGAAAGGTCAGGTGATCGGGAACAATACGCTTTACTGGAACCAAATCGACCCGAACCTGCCCAAACGACGCATCAGCGAGAGTATTGAGACATCTGACCGCGCGGTTTCACCCGATGCGTTGCTGGCGATGGTCCGTGAAGGGTGCTTGGATTCCGGCGCAAGTCAAAGCCAGTGCCGCAAGGTTAATCTGCGCAAAGATAGCGGTGTGCCCGGTTCGGGAGATCTTCGTATCGCTGCAATAACCACGCACGGGGGCGCGGCTTACAGTAGCGCCTTGACGGGGATTGATACGCGCCCCTACAGGAGTGCCCCTCAGAATGCGATGATCGCGGCATATATAGCGCCCGCCCCCGCGCAGCCTGCCCCTGTGGCGGCAATGGTGATGGAGCGCGCGCGGCCGCTTTCAGCATCGCGGATATTTCTGGGGCGCTCAAGCTATCCTCCGGCAGAGTTCGCCGCATACGGCATCCTGGCGTTCACGACGCTGCCCGCACCGGAAGATCGCGAGCGGTATATCGAGATATGCGACGCGTTCTTTGCGGCGATTATCTCATCATCAGAGCTGGAAGTGCCGCTGAATGAGCAGATGGTCACAGTCTGGCCCGTTGATGACCGCACCGATCCCGGCTTAACCGGCGTGCTGAACATCGCACGCGCCGAGACGGACAGCTGTTCGATTGCCGTGGATAACTATGACATCTTCGTTGCGGATCAGGCCATTCGGGACGCGAGGTTTGCGGGGAAATCGCTTAACGGACGCGGACCTTTCCTGATTGCGTGGTCGCCGGGGGACAAGAAGGGTTTTGGTCAAGTGCCCGTCCTGACCGCCGACCTCACGGATGTGAATTCCACAGCCGATGCCAAGGCGGTTTTCCGGGTCTGGACCGATGATATTGAGAAAGATACCGAGTTGTGGGCGACCGGGTTTTCGCTTGAGAAGCTGCGTTTAAAGCTGCGCCAGATCGCCAATCGCTATGGCGAGGGCATGTCGAAATATTTCGGGGGATAAAATGGGAAATCTGGCAAAACTAACGCTGCCAGCCGCCATCGGGATTATTCTAGGCATCGCCGCAACGGTCTGGATCAAGCCGGACAATACGGGTGGGATGGCTCTGATTATCGCCGTTACAACCGCGTTTTCGATCATCGTGGGCGCGGTGATAAAACTGATACGCGGCAAGGCGGAAACGGAATAGTCTAGAGCACCCTGAAGTTTTCAGGATTCACAAATCTGATAATTTCTGATTCAAGGTTTCCCGTGTGATGGTGGGAGTTTTTGATGCCGAGGCAATATGACAGTGCGCTGCGCGATCGTGTGGTGGGTGCAGTTGATCGGGGGATGTCGGCGCGTGCTGCTGCT
>CALDZQ010000384.1 GCA_937944035.1 uncultured Neomegalonema sp.
GGTGGCGGTTGGGACGGCACGGCGCGCGGGACGGGTGAGGCGCTCACGAAATCGGGCCTCGTCGGCAAGGCGAGTTATGAGAACATGTCGGGCGGCGGCGGCGGTAAGGCAATCGGCTATCTGATCGAGAACGCCGAAAGCCAACGCGGCACGTTGATGGTCAACTCGACACCCATCGTCATCCGCTCGCTGACGGGTGTGTTCCCGCAGAACTTCCGCGATCTGACGCTGATTGCCGGAACCATTGGCGACTATGCCGCAATCGTTGTGAGCAAAGACAGCGACATCAACTCAATGGCTGATTTCATGGCCGCTTACAAGAAAGACCCCAGCAAGGTTGCGGTTGGCGGCGGCTCGGCGCCGGGCAGCATGGATCACCTTGTTCCGGCGATGATCGTTGAAGCGGGCGGCGCGGACCCGCTTGATCTGAAATACGTTGCCTATGACGCGGGCGGTAAGGCGATGGCCGGACTGCTGGCGGGCGAGACGGCGGTTCTGTCCACGGGCTTCTCCGAGGCGGTTGAGTTGGCGGCGGCGGGCGAGGTGAAAATTATCGCGGTTACGGCGAATGAGCGTCTGGCCGATTTCCCTGATATTCCAACGGTCAAGGAGCAAGGCATTGATGCGGAGTTCGTCAACTGGCGCGGGTTCTTCGGCGCACCGGGTCTGACGGCGGCGGAAGTTGATGCCTATCAGGCGGCGCTGGCGCATATGTATGAGACGCCCGAATGGGAAGCCGTGCGCAAGCGCAACGGCTGGGTCAACATCCACAACGAAGGCCATGATTTCCGCACCTTCCTCGAAGGTCAGGAAAAGACGATTGGTGATCTGATGAAGAAACTGGGTTTTCTTTGATTAACACATAAATACAACGTCATACCCCGCGCTGGCGGGGTGTGACATTGGTTTTCTTTGTTAAATCTCATTACATACAAGAGAATCATCATGGCGCTCGACCGCTGGATTGCCCTCATATTCCTGCTGATGTGCCTTGTGTACGGTTACACGGCGTTCTTTACGATGGATGCGACGCTGCCGCCTTTTATGAAGCGCAATCCGATTTGGCCCAGCACGTTTCCGAAAGTGCTGGCGGTTCTGGGCATCATCGCCTCGCTGTTTGTGTTGCTGGGGTTTGAGAAGCGGAGCGGGACGGATAAAGCGCCGGATATAGATTACCGGCGGCTGTGGGACTACAATATCGGTCAGGCCGTGCTGCTGCTGGCGCTGATGGCGCTTTATGCCGTTGCGCTGCGGCCCGCCGGATTTATCGCCTCGACATCCCTCTTTCTAATCCTCGGTCCGCTGATCCTTGGCGAGCGGCGGATGCTGGTCGTGGCCGTTGTGGCCCTGATTGCGGCGGTGGCGGTTTGGTATCTGGTTGAGGGTGTCCTCGGCATTTATCTGCGGCCCTTGCCGTATTTCATGGGGACGTGAGCCATGCTTGAAGGTCTGATGATCGGTCTGGCGACGGCGCTGTCGATTAAAAACCTCGCGATGGTGATCGGCGGATGTTTGATCGGGACGTTCATCGGGATGTTGCCCGGCCTTGGGCCGATGTCGATTATCGCAATTATGATCCCCATCGCGATCACGATCGGCGACCCGTCTGCGGCGTTGATCCTGCTCGCGGGGGTGTATTACGGGGCGATTTTCGGGGGTTCGACCTCCTCAATCCTCATCAATGCGCCGGGGGTCGCCTCCACCGTCGCGACCAGTTTTGACGGCTATCCGCTGGCCCGCCAAGGCAAGGCCGGCAAGGCGCTGACGGTGGCGGCGATCTCGTCATTTTGCGGCGGGACCATCGGGGCGATTTTGCTGATGATCTTCGCGCCGATGCTGGCCTCGGTCGCGTTGTTGTTCCATTCGGCGGAGTATTTCGCGCTGATGGTCGTGGGCCTGTCCGCTATCGCAGCATTTGCCGGAACGGGCCAAGTGGGCAAGGCGATGATGATGACGCTGCTGGGCCTGATTATGGCGACGGTTGGGGAGGGGGCGCTATTCAACCTGCCCCGCTTTACGGGCGGGGTGATGGACCTGCAATCGGGGTTTGGCTTCATCACGCTGGCGATGGCGATGTTTGCACTGCCCGAAGCGATATTTCTTGTGCTGGACCCTGCCCGCTCGAAATCGGCGGATGGCGGGGAGCAGAGTGAGATCAAAGACATGCGCATTACCGGGGCGGAAGCGCGGCAAATTGCGCCGGTGATCGGGCGGCAGTCGATCCAAGGGTTTTTGATCGGTGTTTTGCCCGGAGCGGGGGCGACGATTGCGTCTTTCCTGGGCTATGCGGTTGAGCGCAATATCGCCCCGAAAGCGGAGCAGGAACAATTCGGCAAAGGCTCGATCAAAGGGTTGGCCGCACCGGAAGCGGCAAATAATGCGGCCTGCACCGGATCGTTCGTGCCGTTGCTGACGCTGGGGATTCCCGGCTCCGGCACGACGGCGATTTTGCTGGGAGCGTTGATCGCGCTGAACGTCTCGCCGGGGCCGCGTTTGATGGTCGATAATCCGCAGGTGTTCTGGTCGGTGATCGTGTCGATGTATATCGGTAATCTGATTTTGCTGATCCTGAACCTGCCGCTGATCCCCTATATCGCGAAGATACTGGCGGTCCCGCGCACGTTTTTGATCCCGTTCATCCTGTTCTTCACGCTGATGGGCGCGTATATCGGGCAGAATAATGCGACGGAGTTGCTGATCCTCGTCGGCCTCGGTGTCTGTGCGACGATCCTGCGGTTTGCGGATTATCCGCTGGCGCCGTTGCTGATCGGGTTCATCCTTGGGCGGATGTTGGAGGATAACTTCGCCCGCTCGATGCAGCTGTATGACGGGATCGGGTTCATCACCGCGCGGCCGATGACGATGGGACTGCTGTTGGTAGCTGTATTTCTGGTGTTTTTACCCGGCTATCGCGCCCGCCGAGCACGATTGCGGGCGGCGGGTGTGGCGGACGGGGATTGATAAGATCAGGTCCGCTTCCTGCGCCGGGTTCTGGCCGGAGCGGCGTGTGGATCGGGCGCTTCGGTTCCGTCGTTTTCAGAACTGAAATCCCCAAGCCGTGCTTTTATCTCGTCGAGGCCGGGCCGTTCGCCCGGCACATGTTCTTCCAGCGCCGCGCGCATCGCCACCAGATGCGGGTTTCGTGTGCCACAGCACCCGCCGATCAACCGCGCGCCCGCATCCCGCGCCAAGCGCGCGTAATCCGCCATCGTCTCCGGTGTGCCATCGTATTCGATCGCGCCATCCACGTATTTCGGGATTCCGGCATTTGCCTTCGCGATCACGATACCGTCCGGCGCGGCTTCGGTCAGGCCCAAAACCGTGCGCAGCAGGTCGGACGCGCCCGTACCGCAATTCGCGCCGAATGCGATAGGCTTGCTCGCCAGCCCGTCTTGCATCCGGGCATAGTCAGCCGAAGTAACACCCATCATCGTCCGCCCCGCACTGTCAAAACTCAGCGTCCCGCACAGCGGTGCATTGAGGTTCTTCGCGGCCTGTGCGACGGCTTCCATCTCCTCACGCGAGGAAATCGTCTCGGCCCATAATACATCGACCCCGCCATCCAGCAGTCCGCGCATCTGCTCCTCAAATCCAGCCACCGCATCCTCCATCGACAGCGGTCCAACCGGCACCAGCAGCTCCCCCGTCGGCCCCACGGACCCCGCCACGATCACAGGACGATCTGCCCCGTCGGCGACCTCACGCGCGATCTGGGCGGCGCGTTTGTTAATCTCGTGAACCCGATCCTGCGCATTGTGCAATTTCAAACGATACCGCGTTCCGCCAAAACTGTTCGTGAGGATCACGTCTGAACCGGAGTCCACAAACCCCTGATGCAGCGCTTTTATTTTCTCCGGCGCATCAAAGTTCCACAGCTCAGGCGCTTCACCGGCCTCCAGCCCCATCGCGAAAAGATTGGTCCCGGTCGCGCCATCAAGCAGCAACCATTCACGGGTTTCGAGCAATTCGGCGAGGCGGTTGGACATAGGACTTTCCCAGCAAAGAATGACATAAGAAAATCTTTATATCATCTCGTTTGGGCAGGCAAGCCCCACCCGTGCGCATTGGATGGGTTGACAGCGAAACAAGAATATTGTTCCAGTAAAGTTCTGGAGAACAAAACATGGCACTACTGTCGCGACTCGAAAAACTGAAAATCCTCGCGGATGCCGCGAAATACGACGCTTCATGCTCATCGAGCGGATCAACAACGCGCGATTCGCGGGGCGGTAAAGGCGTCGGCTCGTCCGAAGGTATGGGCATTTGCCACGCTTATACACCG
The DNA here is from genome assembly GCA_937944035.1 of uncultured Neomegalonema sp. GTDB lineage: Bacteria > Pseudomonadota > Alphaproteobacteria > Rhodobacterales > Rhodobacteraceae > JAHDDY01. Next base: position 4,283 of record CALDZQ010000384.1, read on the forward strand.
GACGGGCGCTGTATCTCGCTGCTCAAAGTCCTGATGACAAACTACTGCATGTTCGACTGCCGCTTTTGCGTGAACCGGATCAGCTCCAACGTCCGGCGCGCGCGTTTTATGCCTGAAGACCTCGCGCAACTGACCATCGATTTTTACAAGCGCAACTACATTGAGGGGCTGTTTCTGTCCTCTGGCATTATCAAGTCGCCGGATTACACAATGGAACAACTTATTGAAGTTGCAAGAATATTACGCGTTCGCGAAGATTTCAGAGGGTATATCCATCTGAAAACCATCCCCGATGCCGACCCGCTGTTGCTGGCCGAGGCGGGGCGGTTGGCCGATCGGGTGTCGATCAATGTCGAACTCCCCACCCGCAGCGGCCTCGCCAAATTCGCTCCCGAAAAAGACGAAACCCGCATCCGTGACGCGATGGCCTCGACCCGCGATCAGATCATCGGCTGGAAGCAGGAGCGCAAGCGCATTAAATCGGCCCCGCGCTTTGCGCCCGCCGGGCAGTCGACGCAGATGATTTTGGGCGCGGATGGCGCATCGGACTCGGAAGTGCTGCGCTCCAGCACCGATCTTTACGGCTCCTACGACCTCAAGCGCGTCTATTATTCTGCGTTCAGCCCGATCCCGGACGCCTCAAAAGACCTGCCCTTGCAACGCCCGCCCTTGATGCGCGAGCACCGCGTTTATCAGGCCGATTGGCTGTGGCGGTTCTACGGTTTCGGTCTGCAAGACCTTGATACCGCTATGGAAGGCGGGATGCTGCCGCTCGACATCGACCCGAAACTCTCATGGGCGCTGCAACGCCGTGATCTGTTTCCGATTGACGTGAACAGCGCTGCGAAGGAGCAACTTTTGCGCGTGCCCGGCCTTGGCACAAAAAGCGTCGGCTCCATCCTCTCGGCCCGCCGCCACGGGCGCTTGCGGCTGGCTGATATTGGAAAACTGTGCCGCAATATCAGCAAGATACGTCCCTTTATTGTCACTCAAGACTGGCGACCGACAGCTCTTTTGGACCGCGAAGGTCTGCGCGGGATGCTCGCGCCAAAACCAAAGCAGTTGGAGCTTGCGCTCTGATGCGGGTTGTGCGGTTGGACCATGAAACCGATTTCGACGGCTGGCGCGGGCAGGCCCGCTCATTGCTTGTCGATGGCATCCCGCCGCAAGATGTGGCGTGGCAGGTCGGCACGGCGCAAGCGGACCTGTTTGGCGCGTTGGAGCGCCCGCTCGACCCGCGCGAACCCTCCCGCCGCCTGCGCGTCCCGAAACAATTCCTCAGCGACGCCAAGCTGGCCATTTGCAACCGCGATCCGGGGCGGTTTGATTTGCTCTACCGGCTGTTATGGCGCATCCAGCAAACGCCGGAATTGTTGACAAACACTGTTGACGATGATGTCTACCAGTTTGAAAAACTTATCAAATCCGTTCGCCGTGACAGACACAAAATGCGCGCCTTTGTCCGCTTTCGTTCCGTCAAAGGCGAGGCGGATACCTATGTCGCGTGGTTCGAGCCGGAGCATCATATCCTCGAAGAAAACGCCGAATTCTTCGTCCGCCGCTTTGCCAATATGCGGTGGTCAATTCTGACGCCGGAGGGGTCCGCTCATTGGAACCGCGAGAGACTCGCCTTCGGCCCCGGTGCAAACCGTGCGGATGCACCGGATTCCGACGCGCTGGAAGAGCTTTGGCGCGGGTATTACGCCGCAATTTTCAATCCGGCCCGTCTGAAGGTTAAAGCGATGACATCGGAGATGCCGAAAAAGTATTGGAAAAATCTGCCCGAAGCGGCGTTAATCAAACCGCTGATGGCAAGCGCGCATCGCGCTGAGAAGGGGATGATTGACGCCGAGGCCACGCCCGCAAAGCGCCAAGCCAATTACGAATTCGCGGCCAATCCGCCGGAGAGCTAAACCTCAATCAAACCACGCGCTCCATCCGTCCTCGTAAAGCTGTGGCAACGGTTGGTCGAATAGCGTGCTGGGCGGCATATCGAGACGCGCGATGTCGCTGGCAAAATCAAACATCCGCGCCTCGCTGGTCGGATCGAGAAAGCGCAACCCCTCGGGCAAATCCCGCAGCGGACCGGCCCGCAACCGTCCGCCCGCCAGCACAAAACCCCACTCGCCAAAGCTGGGGATATAGGCGTGATAGGGACGGATCGTCAGGGTCTGATCGGGCGCCAGCGGCACAGAAGTCGCTTCCAGCGTCGCCGCTATCGTCCAATAGGCTTTGCGCGCGTAAAGCGGTGAGGTCGCTTGGGTGATGACAACACCGTCCGCACTCATCCGGCGCATAAGGTCGGTGTAGAATGCCCGCGTATACAGCTTTGAAATCGCGAGGTCTTTCGGGTCCGGCAGGTCAAGGATCGCCACATCGAACACCGCGTCGCCGTCCTTCAGAAACGCCCAGGCGTCACCGTTGACGATCTCGACACGCGGGTCCGACAACGCGCCATCGTTCAGCGCGGCCAAGCCCGGTTGATCCCGGAAAAGTCCCGTTACAACCGCATCAATATCCACCAGCGTCACCCGCTTCACGGACGGATAGCGCAGCACTTCCCGCACCGCCATCCCGTCGCCACCGCCGAAGATCACGACATGATCCAGACGCGGCGCGCGGATCATCGCCGGATGCACCAGCGCCTCGTGATAGCGGTACTCGTCCAACGTATCGAACTGTACCGAGCCGTTGAGAAACAGCTGATACCGCGCCCCGTCCCGCGTCACCACCACACGCTGATAGGGCGTGTCTTGCGCCAGGATAATCTCGTTCGCGTACAGCCGCCGCTCCATCCCGCCGATCGCGCTTTCGCTGGACAGCGCACCGATGCCCAGCGCCACGAATCCGGCCGCGCAAGCAAGCCGCAAGCGCCATCCGCACTGCGCGCGAAACACCCACAACGCCAGCGCCGCCACCACCATATTGAGTGACCCGAAAAGCAATCCCGCGCCCATCAGGCCCAACTGCGGCACAAGGATCAACGGAAACAACAGCGCCGCCGCCAACGCGCCGATGTAATCAGCGGTCAGCACATTCGACACGGTGGTTTTCAGCGCGCCCTGCCCCGCTAATATCCGCAACACCAACGGAATTTCGAGGCCCACCAACGTGCCCGTCGCCACCGTCACCAACAGCAAAAACGCGGTGTAATTCTCGATCACCGCGAATGCGGCGAACAGGATCATCGCCGAAAAACCGCCGATAAGGCCAAGCCCGATCTGCGCCGCAACAAAGCTGCGTTCGGGGTTGCGCACGTATCGCGACAGAAACGCGCCGATGCCCATCGCGCTCATAAAAAGGCCGATGACGAGCGAGAAATGATAGACACTGTCACCCAGCAGATAGCTGGACAGCGCCCCGGCGATCAGCTCGTAAACCAACCCGCAGATCGCCAACACGAAGGTCGCGCCCAGCAGCAACAGTTCGACGTGGCGGTTTTCAGTACCGCGCTCATTTGGCGAAGGAGTGTCCCCCACCCCTAGCTGTTAATCACATTGGCGATCAGAATCGACAGCGAGATCATCACCGACCCCATCACGATAGCGACCGCCGTGTTCGCCTTGCCCGACAGCTCCTCGTGCAGCGAAAAGGGGGTCAGGGCGTCGATGATGATATAGCTGATGACCATCAGGCCCAAGCCCAGGAACGCGTAGAATATGGTGGCAATAACCTCTGGCGCGTTGATTCCGGCGAGCATTTCCATGTCGGATTTCCTTTCTGTCTCAATTTTTTGAGGCGGTTACTTCACACCGCCGATATAGCCGACCCGTCCGCCGCTGCCGGACCGGATTGATTTTGCGATGGCCGATGTCTCGCCGCCGATGCCGTAAACGCTGGCATAGGTCGCGCCACCCGTCATCATCGTGAAAACCACCAGGAAGACTCTAGTCATCATCGTCGCCTCCGTCTTCGCCCCAGCGCTTTGCCTCGAACTGCCGCTGGCGCAACCCCAGGCTCGCGGCGAGGGCGAGGCTGAGAATGAACATCCACACCATGTATCGCACCAGCATCACTTTTTCACGGACGATGATGCGCATCGGGCGGTTGTCAGAGCCTTTTTCAACACCCTCAACAGTGATGCGATAGGCGCCGGTTACGGGTGGTTTAAAGCGGAAGACGGCCTCGTTGGACCCTTCCGTCCAAGCGCCGTCACTGTCACGGCCGTAATAGTACTCGACCCCGCCATCGAATTCAGCGATCGTCTCGTCGCTGTCCACATTGGTCAGGCTCATATCGTACCACGCCCACGAGTTCGATACGTTGGTGTTGATCTTGATCGAGACAAGCCGGTTGGTTGCCGTCACCGGAAAAGCCAGCGAGCCACCCGACGCCGGATTTTGAATCGTACCCTCCGCGATCGTTTTGCCCCCGCCGAATACCAGCAAACCCAGAGCAATGGCAGCGGTGATCGGGACGAAAATTTTTGCTGCGCGGCTCAAGCCTGTATGGAACGCCCCCGGCTCGAACGGCTGAATAGCATGAACGCCGAAGGGTTTGGTCCAACTGTCCTGCACGCCGAAACTGGCCAGCGTCGCCTGTTGATCGAGATAGCTCGACATCTCGAACTCCGTCTCGTTCTCGCCCATCGCCACGGCATAGCCATAGGGCGGATCAATCGCTTCCATAACCCGCGTCTGATCGCCGGGCTTTGGAATCCATGTCAGTTCACCCTCGATGTAATTGATCCGCGCGTTGTATTGCTCGAACATTTTAAATGTCCGGCCCGCAGCGCTGAAGGTGGATTTCGGCATAAACTGACTGTTCGGAGCAAGGTTCGGCATCTCGCGGGTTTTGCGTGAATGGGTCAGGTGGCCGTCATTCCACGTCAGCCAACTATACCCGTGGGTCGGGCTGTAGAGTTGATAGTTGGTCCAAGGATAGTTCTCGCCCCAAATGCGCGCTGCCACGCCGACAATACCGACAATCGTGTGCGGCACACCCAGAACTTCGCCCTCCATGCCCAACGTGAACGGGCCGTATGGACGCTCCATATGCTTATATCGGGCGAGGATTTTGTAATCATCGTGCCTGTCCATAACCGAGCCGCAATAACTGCACACCAGCGCCTTGGCCCGATGTCCGGCGAGGGCCGGCAAGGCAGACCCGCAATTCGTGCAGTTTATCGCAGCGAGGCGTTGGTTTGGCGTCTCACTCATGCTTCGGCACAATGTAAAGTGAAGACCTGTCCCGAACGCAATGCGACATGAAATGCCGCTTTGCAGATGCGGGACCTGTTGGCTTTGTCCTGCAATCTAGCAACTCGAACAGACCCCGGATCAAGTCCGGGGCAGGGAATAATTGGTATACACCCACCATACTCATGCGGCCACGTTTGCGCTGCGGATCAGGTAGGGGTCGACCCACAGCCCTTCACTGGCCTGAAATTCACCGTCGCTATACTCCAGCGTCACCAGCCGCGCGTGTTCGCCCGACAAATGCCAGTAGCGATAGGTTTGCCCGATCTCAATCGGCTCAGGAAACTCCCCGCGCAGCGCCTTGCAGGTCGCGGTGTCGGCCTCGGTGATGCGGAACCGCTCATTGTCCAAAATAACGCTGCTGCCGAGGGTCAGGGCGTGGGGGTTGAAGGTCACGGTAATCGGGTAGGGCCGCTCGATCGCGATTTCGCCCTCATCGACACTGACCCACACACCGTGCCCATCACCGCCAATGGCCCAAAATTCGTCCCACCAGCCGTTTGCATAGGCAAAGCGCGCTTGCCCGACGGGCAGATACCGCGCGTCCTTATAAACAATTTCACGCCCCAGCACAAACAGCGACGGCTCCTCCGCCATCACGCCTTTCTCGCCGACTTTGCGCACAGCGTCATCGTCCAACAGCACCGTCGATTCGCAGTATTCGCAGGCGACCATCTTTGAATGGCGCAGTTTGCATGACAATCCCGCGCCGCAGTTGGGGCAGTTGAAGCCTTCATTAAAACCCATCTTGCCACCCTTCATCCGCGCGCGCCCGTTCCGTACAATGTCGGTATCAGGGATGCCCCGTTCAAGGCAAACCCCGCGCGTTCGAGTTTTCACTGGCAAGGCCATTGATTTGATGCTCAGGTCACGGGCGTATTTCGCACCCGCCCCGCACCGCGCCGCAT
>CALDZQ010000385.1 GCA_937944035.1 uncultured Neomegalonema sp.
GAAGACAAGATCGAAGCCATGCGCGCGGCGGGCATCATCGTCTCCGAAAACCCGGCGGGCCTCGGTGAAGCACTGCTCGAAGCCATCGGTTGATTGGCCCATCCTCAACGCATAAAAAAAGCGGGAGCCAACCGGTTCCCGCTTTTTCATTTCACAAGGTTGAGTGCGCCTACTCCGCAGCCATCTTAATCGGCTGAGCAGCCGCATCACGATACCACGCCTGAGCGGCGGCAACGCCCGAACCCAGCTCGATCCGCGCCCCGGCATCCGCCAGCGCCATCTCCGCACTGCCGATCGCCGCGATGCACATCACCTCGTTCAACGAACCCAGATGGCCGATGCGGAACACCTTGCCCGCCAGTTTCGTCAGGCCCGACCCGAACGACGTGTTATAGCGGCTGTAGCCCATCGAAATCACATCACGCGCGTCGATGGTTTCCGGCACAACAATCGCCGATACCGTATCAGAGTACCATTTCGGGTTCACCGCACACAGGCTGCAGCCTTCCCATGCTTCAACGGCGCGGCGCACCCCTTCGGCAAGGCGGGTGTGACGGGCCAGCACATTGTCCAGCCCCTCTTCTTCAATCATCGCCAACGATTCGCGCATTCCGTGGAACAGCTGAGTCGGCGGCGTGTAGGGGAAATACCCGCCGCTGTTAAGATTCATCATATCCGCAAAATCGAAATAGCAGCGCTTGGTCGTACAGGTTTTAGACGCCGCAATCGCCTTCTGACTGGCAGCCAGAATGCCCAGGCCCGCCGGCAACATCAGACCCTTCTGCGAGCCGGAAACCGCAAGGTCCACGCCCCAGTCATCCATCCGGAAATCAATCGACCCCAGCGAGCTGACCGCATCGACATACAGCATCGCGTCGTGGCCCGCAGAATCCAGCGCCGCACGAACGCCCGCAATGTCCGAGGTGACGCCGGTGGCTGTTTCGTTATGCGTGGCGAACACGCCCTTGATCTTACCATCGGTGTCGGCCTTCAGGATTTCGGCATATTTCTCAACCGGAACCCCCTCACCCCACGCAACATCAACGCATTGCACATTCAGGCCCAGCCGCTCGGCCATATCGACCCACAGATGCGAGAACTGGCCGAAGCGCGACATCAAAACCGTGTCACCTTCGTTCAGCGTGTTTGTGATAGCCGCTTCCCACGCGCCCGTGCCGGAACCGGGCAACATGAACACTTCCGCGCTTTTGGTCCGGTAAATTTTCTTGAGACCCGCAAACAAAGGCAAGGTCAACTCGCCAAAATCAGGGGCGCGCATATCCTGCATCGGCACATTCATCGCCATACGCACACGATCAGGAACATTGGTCGGTCCTGGAATGAAGAGATGATTGAGACCCGTTTTCATTATGCATTGCTCCCGAAAGGTATCCACATGCGGATTGCTGAAGTTATCGATTGCGGTTCAGGTAATACGCCCGCGTGTGGTTGACGACTAAAACAGGGTTCTGGTGCAAGAATTGTAATTTACAGCGCGCATTTTTGTAATAATGTAATGTTGATACACCGGAGTGTGCTGCTGATGAAAACACGCAAAACCTTTGTCGGCCCCAAACTGCGTCAGTTGCGTAAGGAACGTAACCAGACACAGGCGCAAATGGCCGCCGCACTGGGCCTCAGCGCGACCTATATCAACCTGCTCGAAAACAACCAGCGCAGCTTGTCCGTACAGGTGCTGATGCGCCTGGCCGATGTCTACGGCGTTGACTGGCGCAGCTTGGTCGAGGACGGCGCACCGACCCAACTTGCAGACCTGCGCAACGCTCTGCAAGATCCGGTGTTCGGCGGGGTCCGTCCCGATTTACAAGAACTGCGCGCCGCGCTCGACCACTGCCCTACCCTGACGCAAAACCTGCTCAGCCTTCATAAAACCTACCGCACCCTCTCCGAACAAATGCTCAGCCTTGTCGACTCCGACGACAGTGAGACCCCGCGCACGCTCAGCGCCAGCCCTGAAGCGGTCGTCCACGATCTTTTCCGCCGCAACCGCAACTATTTCGACGGGATCGAGCGCTCGGCAGAGGCATTCCGCGATGCCGGACCCGCGCCGAATGACGAGCTGTACTGGTATCTCAAAACCCATATTCAGGACAAACTCGACATTCCGGTCGAGATCATCTCCATCGACGAAGAACCCGACACGCTGCGGTATTACGACGAAAAGCGCGGGCGCCTGCTTCTCTCGGAAGGATTCGACCACCTCAACCGCATGTTCCAAATGGCGCATGTGATCGGATTGATCGAGTTCGGCGACGATTTTGACGCCCTGATCGACGCCGCAAAAATCACCGGGCCACGCGGCAAAGCCCGTTGTCGGGTCGAGTTGGCGAACTATTTCGCCGCCGCCGTCCTCATGCCCTACGCGCAATTTCTGAAAGCATCCCGCGACTGCCGCTACGACCTCGACCACCTCGCCGCACGGTTCGGCGTGTCATTCGAGCAGGTCTGCCACCGCGTCACCACGCTGCAACGCGAGGGCGCGCAGGGCGTGCCGCTGTTTTTCATGCGCATCGACAAAGCGGGCAACGTGACCAAGCGCTTCAACGCGACCAGCTTCAACCTCGCCGAATACGGCGGCGCGTGTCCCCGCCTCGACATCCATATGTGCTTCCGCACACCGGGGCGAATCCTGCCGCAATTTGTCGAGATGCCGGACGGCACACGCTATTTCACCATCAACCGCACCGTTGACAGGCCCGCGAACGGTTTCCGCAATCAGGATCAACGCCTTGCGGTAACGCTTGGATGCTCGATCGAACACGCGAGCGAGGTTATCTACGCCTCGCATTTTCAACTCAGTGACGAGGAGTTGGTAACGCCTATCGGCATCAACTGCCGCCTGTGCCCCCGCGCCCAATGCGCCCAGCGCGCGCAACAGCCTGTCCATCTCGACCTGCCGATAGACGAGCACAGGCGTGGTCAAACGCGGTTCGAGAGCTAACTGTCACAAGCACGATCTTTCATTACAGGAGCGCATTTGATGGCGCATATCGATTATTATTTCACCGTCCTCTCCCCCTTCGCTTATCTCGCAGGGGACAGTATGGAAAAAGTCGCGGCCAAGAACGGTTCGACGGTGTCCTACAAACCCGTGGACATTATGAAACTGTTCGGCGAGATGGGCGGAACGCCGCCCGCGCAACGGCACGACTCGCGCAAGGAATACCGCCTGCAAGAGCTGAAGCGCCTCTCCAAATTGTCCGGCCTTCCCCTAAACCTTGCCCCCGCGCATTGGCCCACCGACCAAAAACCCGCCTCCGCCATGATCGCCGCAGCCGAAGCGGCGGGCGCGGATGCGGGCGCGTTGACCCGCGCGGTGATGAAAGCCGTCTGGGCTGAGGAGCGCCAGATCGCAGATGCCGAAACGCTGGACGCGATTGTCGCCGAATGCGGCATCGACCGCGCCGCCCTAGAACCTCATCTCGCCGCCGCCACAGAGGGCTTCGACGCCCGCACAGACGAGGCGATGAGCAAAGGCGTCTTCGGCGCGCCGTTCTACATCGTCGGCGACGAACGCTTCTGGGGCCAGGACCGGGTCGAGCACCTCGATGCGCATCTTTCCGGCAAGCTCTGAAACGATCCGGCGCTCCGCATTTCGTATGCGGAGCGTCTTTTTAGCGGATGACGGCGCAACACTTCCCTGATAATCGCTCGCGGGATCACAGATTTCAGAGTCCCGCCGATGCCCCCGACGCTTGACCCAATCACACCCATAGACCAGCTCGCAACCGCCGCCCTGCGGCTGTGGGATCTGCCGCACGGCGTGACCGCGACCCGCATCAACGTATCCGAAAACATCACCTATCTGATCGAAGCCCCCGGCCATAAATCCGTGCTGCGCATCCATCGCGAGGGCTATCACAGCCACCGCGCAATCGGGTGCGAGCTGGCATGGTCCCAAGCCCTGCGCGCGGGCCACACCGTCTCGACCCCGGCTGTGATCCCCGGTAAAAACGGCGCGGCCATCCAACGGGCAACCCACCCCGCCCTCTCCATATCCCGCCACATGGTCATGTTCACCTTCGCCGAAGGACATCAGCCCGACGAAAGCACCGACCTCGTCCCCGCTTTCACCGAACTCGGCGAGATCGCCGCAGCGACCCACCTGCACAGCATCCAATGGCCCCGCCCTGAACCGTTCGAGCGGCTCCACTGGAACCTCGACACAGTCTTCGGCCCCGCGCCAACATGGGGAAACTGGCGCGATGCACCGAATGTAACGCCCGCTGTCGTAACCGTGTTAGAACAGGTTCAAGCCACCGTCTCCGCGCGGCTGACCGCCTATGGCATGACCCCGGACCGCTACGGCCTGATCCACGCCGACATGCGCCTCGCCAATCTGTTGATCGACGGCGACACCACCCACTTGATTGACTTCGACGATTGCGGGTTCGGCTGGTTCCTCTACGACTTCGCCGCCGCCATCAGCTTTATCGAGGACCACCCGCAAATCCCCGCCCTCAAAGCCGCATGGCTCGCGGGATACCGCCGCATCCGCCCGTTGAGCGCAGCGGATGAGGCGCAAATCGACACCTTCATCATGCTGCGGCGGCTGGCCCTGCTCGCATGGATCGGCACGCATATCGATGCCCCCGAACCCCAAGCACTCGCCCCTGATTTCGCCCGTGTGTCCGCCGTCCTCGGCACGGCCTATCTGGCCGCTTACACTTGAAAGCAAGCCCCAACCGGCCAATCTAACTGAGATGAACTCTGGGAGACAGCTATGCTCACGCGCACATTCAGCCTGATTGCGGGTCTCGGCACAGCGATGCTCGCCTGCCAGATGCCCGAATTCATGCAGCAATACCACCAACGCCTCGGCGGCGCGGTGCAAGAATTGTCGATCGTGGTTGAGGATTTTGACCGCGACGCGCAGGCGCAAGGCTTGTCCCGCAGTGAAGCCCTCGACAGTTATTCAATATCGTCTCAGCCCTTCATCAACACGCGCGGCCTGTCGATGACCCGCACATTGGACCGGTTCGAGCATATCAACGCGCATTATGAGGCACTGTCGGATGCCAACATCCTGACCCGCCCGGTCCTGCTGGCACAACACTCGGATAAACAACTGATGAACGGTGCGTGGCAGGACTACAAACCCGCGATTCCAACCACGCCGGAGGGTATCGTGTACGGCCTCGTCGGATTCCTGTTCGGCGGCGGTTTGGTGGCCCTGCTTGGTAAAGCGTACCGCCGTCTCCGGCACGGGAAGCCGGAAATCAGTTCAACATAATCTTCACACCAAAGCTGACGCCGTGGGATTTCGTCTCGCCCTCAGCGCCAACAATCGTATTCGTGGCAACCGCGTGCTCGTATTGCATAAACGCGCCGACCATCTCGGTGAATTGCAGATTACTGCCGACCACACCCATCACCGCGAGACCGTCTTTCTCCAGATGCCCGCTATCGGAAAACCGCGTATCCGCAGCGCCAATGCCGACGCCAAGATACGGGCGGAATTCCCCTTCGCCAAAGCTGTGTTGCAGCACGGCAAAACCGGGACGCGCGGTTTTCCCGTTCGCAACACTCGTTCCGATCAGGTCGGGACGGTCAATCGTCTCGATATAATCCAGCTGAGCACTCCAGCCGCCACCGCCGAAACCTGAAAACGGCGCTTTTTTCCCGGAAACATCCCCAACGCTGATCGCCGCCGCTCCGGGGTGCGGCGCTGAAGCGTCAAAAGCGGGATGCCATGCGAGCACTTCGACATCGCCCAACGCCGTGGTTTCCGCCGCCGCCGTCCCGGTGAACATCGTCACTATCGCCAGAAAAATACCTGCCGCCGCTTTCATATCTTCAATCCCCTCGCGTCCACGTTGCAGGCAGAAAATATCGCTCCAAACCTAACAGCGGATTACGCAGACATCGTAAGTATTGACAAATTTTAATAATCCGTGTGGGAAAGGCACACCACGGGGGAAGATATATGAGCCAGTTTCTATCGCAATTTCCGCGCACAAGAATGCGCCGCAAGCGTCAGGCCGCATGGACGCGTGATATGGTGCGCGAGAACCTGCTCACCCCGGCGGACTTCATCTGGCCGATCTTCGTCGTTGAGGGCGAAAACGAATTGCAGCCGGTCTCCTCAATGCCCGGCATAAACCGCATGAGCATTAATGTTGCGGTGAAGCATGTGAAAGAAGCCGCATCGCTCGGCGTTCCCTGCATCGCCATCTTCCCGAACATTGCCCAGGACTTGCGCACGGAAGACTGTGCCGAGGCTTGGAACCCCGACAACCTCGTCTGCCGCGCCACCCGCGCGATCCGCGATGCCGTGCCGGAAATCGGCATTATGGAGGATGTCGCGCTCGACCCCTACAATGCCAACGGCCATGACGGCATAGTGCGCGGCGACAAAATCATCAACGACGAAAGCGTCGAGGCACTGGTCAAACAAACCCTCGCCCAGGCCGAGGCCGGAGCCAACATCATCGGCCCGTCCGACATGATGGATGGCCGCATCGGGGCCATGCGCGATGCGTTGGAGGCGGCGGGCCATCAGGACGTGATGATCCTCTCCTACGCCGCCAAATACGCCTCCGCCTTTTACGGCCCGTTCCGCGAGGCTGTCGGCGCGGATGGCACGCTCAAGGGTGATAAAAAGACCTACCAGATGGACCCCGCCAACTCGGACGAAGCCATGCAGGAGGTCAGCATGGACCTCGCCGAAGGCGCGGATATGGTGATGGTCAAGCCCGGCATCGCCTATCTCGACATCTGCAAACGCGTCAAAGACACCTTCGCCGTCCCGACTTTCGGCTACCAGTGCAGCGGCGAGTACGCGATGATCGAAGCCGCCGCCGCCAACGGCTGGATCGACCGCGAAAAGATCATTTATGAAAGCCTGCTCGGCTTCAAACGCGCCGGATGTGACGGAGTGTTGAGCTACTACGCTGTTGAAGTCTCGAAAAAATTGAACGGCTAGGGTTCACTGCCCGATACGCCGGGCGAGCGAGTGACTGCGATCATCCATCCACCTGCGCAGCGTCGCGATCTCGGCTTCGCTGAGGCGCAAGCCGATCTTTGACCGCCGCCACAGCACATCATCGGCGGTCATCGCCCATTCCTGTGCCATCAGCCAGCACACCTCGCGCTCGGTCAGGTTCCAGCCGAAGTTTTGCCCCAAATCCTCAATGTTTTGTGCGCCGTCCAGCACCTCAAACGCGTCGTTGCCATAGGCCCGCACCAGCCGCAGCGTCCAGCGATTGTCCAAAAACGGATACGCCGCTTGCAGCAGCATCTGCAAATCATCCACACCACCGACCGGAAAATCCCCGCCGGGCAGCGCCGCCGCTTTGGTCCAGGGGTCATTCATTGCCGGAAAGAACGGCCTGAGCTTCTCAAGCGCCGCTTCGGCCAGCTTGCGGTACGTCGTGATCTTGCCGCCGAAAACATTCAGCAACGGCGCAGCGCCGTCCTCATCCATCACCGTCAGCACATAATCCCGCGTTGCCGCCGTCGCCGAGGATGCCCCGTCATCATAAAGCGGACGCACGCCGGAGTAAGTCCAGACCACTTGCTCAGCCTCAATCGGTATCTCAAAATATTCTGACGCCGCCTTGCGCAGGTATTCGGCCTCTTCGGGCGTACAAACCGCAGATCCGGGCGCGCCTTCATGCTCAGCGTCGGTCGTGCCGATCAGCGTGAAATCGGTCTCGTAGGGAATGGCAAAGACGATCCGCCCGTCAGATTGCTGGAAAATATACGGTTGGTCATGCTCAAACAGTTTGCGCGTGACGATATGACTGCCCCGCACCAGCCGCACCTTGTCGCTGGAGTTCTGGCGCAGTTTGGTGCGGATGATGTCCTCGACCCAAGGCCCGCCCGCGTTGACAATGCCCCGCGCCTTCACGAGCCGCATCGTTCCGTTGGCCAAATCACGCAAGTTCAGATGCCAAATCCCGTCCACCCGCTCCGCGCTTTCACAGCGGGTTCGCGTCAGCACTTCCGCCGACCGATCCGCTGCGTCGCGGGCGTTCAGGACGACAAGCCGCGAATCCTCGACCCAGCAATCCGAATACTCGAAACCCTTGGTAAACCGCTGTTGCAACGGCCTGCCCACCGCTTCTTTGCGCAGGTTCAGCGAGCGGGTTGGCGGCAAAATTTTCCGCCCGCCCATGTAATCGTAGATGAAAAGCCCCAGGCGTAAAAGCCACGCGGGCCGCAATCCGCTGTGATGCGGCAGCACAAAGCGCAGCGGCCACGCGATATGCGGCATCGCTTTGAGCAGGTTCTCCCGCTCGATCAGCGCCTCGCGCACCAGCCGGAATTCGTAATACTCCAGATACCGCAAGCCGCCGTGGAACAGTTTTGTCGAGGCGGATGATGTCGCTTGAGCCAGATCATCCTGCTCGCAAAGCAGGACAGACAACCCGCGCCCCGCCGCATCCCGCGCGATCCCGACGCCGTTGATGCCGCCACCGATCACGGCCAGATCGATCACACTCTCAACGGCGCGCAAAGACATTGCCGGCCTCCTGCTTATTTGAGTTCACCTCAAAAAAACGCGCCGCCGCGCCAGTACAAAGACGCCAGTCAAAGGATGTAATCAACAAAATTTCAAACCGGTACTTTATTAATTGAATCATCAGGCTCACACACAATCACATCACCCTTAATATTTGAATGAATATAAAAAGAAAGCCCGCAATGTTCAGTTGATAGCAACTAAATCTTCGCGACTGGAATTTTCAGAGTATTCGAGAGCATAAAGGTAAAGTTCTCCGAACCTTAAGATGCAGTTATAAAAAATCATCGCGCCGGGGCGTAAACGTATCGATTAACTCCCCCGCCGCCGTACAGGTGCAGCCGTGGACCGCGTTGGAAGGGATCACAAAACTGTCCCCTTCTTTCACCGCAAATTCCGTTTCATCGATCGTGAAAGTGAATGCCCCGCTTTTCACATAGGTTGATTGCACATGCGGGTGGTTGTGCAGTTTGCCGGATGCGCCGTCTTCAAACTTGAAAGACACCACCATCAGATCGGGCGCATGTGACAGAACCTGCCGGATAACACCGGGATCAGCGGGTTGAGCGGGAAAAGTCCGGATCATTTTTTACTCCTTGGATGATGGCCCACCGTATCCCGCAATCCCATATGCCGTCCAGACGGGGAATTGAGTGAACAGCGATCAGATTGCACCACAAAGCGTGGTTTTCAGAGTTCCCGATTGCACCCCGCGCCTGCACGCCCTAGTTTTCGCCAATGACACGCACAGGACCAGCGCTGCCCTTGGAGTGGCGCATCGATGACGCCCCGATCCCTTACCCCGATGCCCTGTCTTTCATGGACGGGCGCGCGGCGGCCGTTCGCGACGGCACAGCGCCGGAATGCGTTTGGCTGCTCGAACACCCGCCCCTCTACACCGGCGGAACCAGCGCAAAACCGCATGATCTGGTCGATCCGGAGCGGTTTCCCGTCTTCACCACCGGGCGCGGGGGCGAGTACACTTATCATGGCCCCGGCCAGCGGATCGGCTATGTGATGCTCGATCTCAAGGCGCGCGGCGGCGATGTCCGGGCCTATGTCCGCCAGCTTGAGGAGTGGATCATCCGCACCCTCGCCCGCTTCAGCGTTACCGGAGAGCGCCGCAAGGGCCGGCCCGGCGTGTGGGTCCGCCGCACCGATCTCAACGCCCCCGACCGCGAGGATAAAGTCGCGGCGCTGGGTGTGCGGGTCCGCCGCTGGGTCACGCTGCACGGCATTGCGCTGAACGTCGAGCCGGATCTGAGCCATTACGCGGGAATCATCCCCTGCGGAATTCAGGATCACGGCGTCACCAGCCTGCTTGATCTGGGCATCACCGCCAGCATGGCCGAGGTCGATATGGCCCTGCGCGCCGCTTTTACCGAAGTCTTCCAACCCATAGAAAACACAAGATAAATCCCATGACCGACGCCCTGAGCCAAACCGAACGCGACACCGATCTCGCCCCCCTGCTTGAGAGCGGCTGGGCGATGGCGGAAGACCGCGATGCCATCAAAAAATCCTACAAATTCAAGAACTTCATCGAAGCCTTCGGCTGGATGACCCGCATGGCGCTCTGGGCCGAAAAGCTGAACCACCACCCCGAATGGTCCAACGTCTATAACCGCGTAGACGTCACGCTGATCACGCATGATTGTGATGGCCTCAGCGCGCTCGATGTTAAACTCGCAAAGAAAATGGACGCTTTGGTCTAATCTCTGCCACGCGCTTGCCGTTTTCGAGAGGCACGGTACTGCTATGAAAAGACATCACCTTTTTGCCGCTCTGCTGGCCCTGACCCCGACTGCGACACTCGGAAACGAGCCGGTTGCCGAGTCCTTGTCCTATCGCGCCTATATCGGCGGTTTGCCGCTTGGGACGCTGAATCTCAAGATTGCGATGGATGAAGACCGGTATCAAACCGAGGCCCGCTTTGACATTGCCTCGCTTCTGGGCTGGGTGCTCGATACGGATGCACGGGCGTCTTCAGGCGGGCGCTTTGCTGATGGCACGATGGTTCCGAACGCCTTTGATTACTGGGTGCGTGACGGCAAGAAAGAACGCAACACCGAGATGACCTTTGACGCCGAGGGCAACGCCACCGAAGTCCTCGCGGCCCCCGCCTTCAGAAAACGGTCTTACGATGTTGCGCTGGACGAGGTGCGCGGCGCGATTGATCCGGCGACGGCTGTGGCGCTGCTCTCTGCACCGCGTGACAGCGCGTGCAATGTCTCGATGAAAATCTTCGACGGGCGTAAGCTTCACCGTGTGACCATGGCCCCCTCGGGCGGCACGGCAGAAGCGCCAAAATGCTCTGGCCGCTACGAGCGTCTGGGCGGCTTTAAGGCGAAATACATGACGCCGGAGCGGCGCTCTTATACCTTTGACGCTGAATTACAGCAGATCGCCCCCAATCGCTGGCGGCCCTATCGCGTGACGGCAAAAACTCAGTTCGGCAACGCGATTGCGCTCTTGAAATAGCGAGCGGCGCTCGGCGAAAAACCGAGCGCCCCTATCGTCACATCGCGGCCAGCAGAGCATCGGCTGTGCTTTTGACCGCTTCGCCGGGATTGTCCTCGACCAGCAAGGTTTTCACGGTCCCGTCCTGCACCAGCATCGCATAGCGTTTCGAGCGCACACCCAAACCGCGTTCGGTCAGGTCCAACTCCATGCCGACGGCCTTGGTGAAATCGCCGCTGCCATCCGCCAGCATGTCGATGTCGCCCTTCGCGGTCGTGGCCTTGGCCCAAGCATCCAGAACGAACGCATCATTGACCGAGATACAGGCGATCTTGTCCACGCCCTTTGCGCGCAGCGCCTCGGCTTGCGTCAAAAAGCTTGGCAGGTGGTTTAGGTGACAGGTTGGCGTGAACGCGCCGGGCACAGCAAACAGCGCAACGGTTTTACCGCCAAACGCTTCTGCTACGGTGCTGGGCGACGGACCCTCCTCGGTCATGATCGTCAATGTTGCTTCGGGGAGGGCGTCGCCCACTTTGATCTCGGCCATGTCGTTCCCTTTGTTGAATTATCGCTTCGCATGACATAGCGAGATTTCAGAGGAAGGCGAGGGTTTCATGGCAGACGATACGCGAACTTTTGTGATCATCGGGGCAGGGCACGCCTCGGCACAGCTTTGCGAGAGCCTGCGCCGGGGCGGTTTCGCGGGCCGTATCGTCCTGATCGGCGAGGAAACATGGCTTCCCTATCAACGCCCGCCGCTGTCAAAGGCGTATTTGCTGGGCGATTTTGCCCGCGAGCGCCTGTTTGTGAAGCCGCAATCCTTCTACGACGACAACCGGATCGAACTGCACCTCGGCTATCCCGCCACCGCCATCGACCGCACGGCGCAGACCGTCACCGTTCAGGGCGCGGCGATCTCCTATGACAAGCTCGCCCTTTTGACCGGAACCCGCGTGCGCAAACTCGATTGCCCCGGCGCGCATCTGGCGGGGGTGCATTACGTGCGCGGCATCGACGATATCGACGGGCTGGAACCGGCAATCCCGACCGCAAAAACCGCCGTTGTCATCGGCGGCGGCTATATCGGATTGGAGGCCGCAGCGGTCCTGCGCAAAAAGGGCTTGGAGGTGACGGTGCTTCACCGCTCTGCGCGTCTTTTGTCCCGTGTCGCGAGCGCAGCGACAGCGGCCTTTATGCAAAAGCTGCACGAAGAAGAGGGCGTGCATATCCGCCTCAATCAAACCGTTCGCTCCATCGAGGGGGCGGGCAAGGTCGAGCGTGTCGAGATCGAGCGCGTCGTCGTCGATCATGTCGCCCATACCAACCGCATCGAAGTTCCGGCAGATTTGGTCGTCGCGGGCATCGGCGTTCTGCCCAACCAGCGTCTTGCCTCAGATGCGGGCTTGCCCACCGAGGATGGCATCGTCGTCGACGCGATGTGCAGGACCGAAGACCCCAACATCTTCGCTGCCGGAGACGTCGCTGAACATCCCCATCCGCCCTACGGCACGTTGCGCTTGGAGTCAGTGCAAAACGCGCTGGATCAGGCCAAGGCTTGCGCAAGCGCGATGCTGGACACGCCCGAACCCTATGCCGCGACGCCGTGGTTCTGGTCAGATCAGTTCGACGTCAAATTTCAGTCGGCTGGCCTGCCCCAAGGTTACACAACCGAGGTCTGGCGCGCGGGCGACAAACCCCGCTCCGGTTCAAACTGGCTCTACGCCGATGGCCGCCTCATCTGCGTCGAAGCCATGAACGATCCCCGCGCCTATATGATGGGCAAGCGATGGCTGGAGGCCGGTGCATCACCGAACCCGACCCAGATCGCGGACCCCGCGATTGCGCTGAAGGAGGTTGAAACATGATCCGCGCGCGAAGACTGGAACAGGTCGCTCAAAAGTGATCGCGATGGTCGGGACACTCTTTCGTTAGCGCGATACCAGCAGAAAAGTCTCAGATTGTGCCCGTCACAAATCGAACGTGACACGGCGCAATCACAGCGGGACGGTTTAACGTTATCAGACGTCATTCGTGCGCCGGGCGAATTTCTGGAAATTGGTTCGTCTAGCAACCCGTTTTGAAAGACACCAACAATGGAAATTAAGGCCTTTACAGGCAAGCTGGTCGCAACGGCGCTCGTCGCGACATCTCTTGCATCGACAACAGCGTCTGCCGGTGACTTCTACGTCGCAGGTAAAATCAGCGCGTCAACGTCCGATCATACAATCAACCGGAACACCGGTGGCTTTGCCGGTCTGCCTGTCCCTGACACCAGCGGCGTGACATCTGCAGACGCGACCGATTTTGCGGGCGGTCTTGCGCTTGGCTATCAGCAGCCGTTTGCCAATGATCAGTTCTTCGTCGGGATCGAAGGTTTCTACAATGTCGAGACAGGGTCATCCCGAAACATCAACGGCGTTCTTGTCACTGACATCGACCTCAACGCCTCGTATGGCGCGCGGGTGCTGGCTGGGGTTAACGCGACTGACAGACTGTCCGTCTACGCACACGGCGGCCTGACTGTTTTGGACTTTGATGTTCGCAATTCCTACACGTTTGCCCCGCCCGTCACGACAGCATCAGAAACCGCAGAGACTTTTTCTTTCGGCTTTGGTGCGGGCTACAAGCTAACAGACCATCTTTCCGTATTTGGCGAATACACCCAAACAACGGATGCCGATTTTGGCGGTATTCCTGAAGTGGCAGGCGGCACGAACCGGGTCAATCCTAACGATCTGAGCCTGAGCGCCCTTTCACTCGGCGTGAAGTACGCTTTCTGACCCGACCC
>CALDZQ010000386.1 GCA_937944035.1 uncultured Neomegalonema sp.
GCGCAAGCTGCCTCTCTCACAGGTCTTGCACCGCGTCAGAGCCAGTCGGGAAAACACGAACGCCGCGCTCATATCAGAGGAGGACGCGCAAACCTGCGCCACGCACTCTATATGCCCGCACTTGTCGCAACCCGATTTAACCCCGATCTCAAACAACAATATGATCGTCACATCAAAGCGGGAAAACCGCCCAAAGTCGCACTCACAGCCGCTATGCGTAAACTCATTACACTCGCTAACGCACTCGTCAGAGATAACCGCGAGTGGACAAATAATCATGCTTGCGCATAACGGATACTCTAGGGGCTAACCCTGCACCTCATCCAAACCAAAGGCCACGGCGACCCCTGCCAGACAGAGGATTGCCGAGGCCGCCAGCGCCGCCTCCGGCCCGTATACCTGCGCCAACGCGCCCAGCGCGCCGCCCAACATCAGGACCAGCCCGACGATCGTGTTCGACAGCGCGGTATAGACGGCGCGGTCATTCTCGGCGGCCATATCGGTGAGGTGGATTTTGCGCCCCGCGCGCACGCCTTCATAGCCCAAGCTTGCCACGAACAGCGTTGCCGCGATGCCGTTCGCCGGATTGTTCTCGCCCATCAGCGCCGCAAACGCGATGGCGCAAGCGGCCAGAGTACCGCCAATCATCAGGCTCTTGCGGCTGGAGCGGTCACATAACCAGCCCCAAAGATAACCGCCGATAATCGAAGCCAGCGCGGTTGCGAGGATGAAACGTCCCAAATCGCCCGCCCCGCCCTGCCCGCTCAAGGCGATAAAAAACGGCGGGGCAAGCGCAGTCGGGACCAGCAGCGCGCGCGCCGCAATCAGCCGTTTCAACTGCGCCGAATCACGCAGCTGCCTCAGCATATCGGCAAAGCCGAATTCGTCACCGGTTTCCGTCTCGCTGTCCGGCTCGTCCAGCCGCAGGAACAAGAGGCCCGAAATCACCCATAAGCATCCGGCAAACGCGACGGCGAGGCTGATCGTCAGCACTGTTTTCGGTAAAATTCCCGTCGCCAGCGCCGCACCGAAAGCGAAGACAACCAACGCGGCGAGGCTGGCCGCCAAGCCTGTCGTCTTTCCGCGTGACGATTTCGGCACGGTCTTGCCCAGCACATCCTTATAGCTGGTCGAACAGACCGCCCGGCACAGCGACAAAAGCGCCAGCGCGGCCAGAATCACAGCCCCCGCAACCGCGCCCTCCAGCCAAAACGCGGCGGCGGCAATCGTCAGAGCGGCAAGCCCCTGCCCGATGCTGCCGAATGCCCAGAAACCTTTACGCTGCACCGCCGCCCGCACACGCGGTGCGATCAGCAGTTGCGGGGCCATCGCCAAAGCCTCGCGAACCGGGACCAGCCAGCCAACCATCCAAACCGGCGCGCCCAGCGCGTTCAGCAGCCAACTCAAAACCAGTTTCGGATTTATCAGACCATCGGCGAGTTTGGTAGCGCTGAGGCTGGTAACATGCACAATTCTATTGCGGGCCTGCGCGCTTTGAGCTTTTTCTTCGGCCAACATAGGGTAGTCTCCGCTTATCGGATTGGGGGAGTGCAAGAATGCAATGTTTCTACGTGCAGATAAAATGCGAGTTGGGCCAAGCCTATACCGTTGCGGCAGCATTGGGTGATGCCGAGGTAGCTTCGGAAATTCATTCGACAAGCGGGGATTTTGATCTGCTGGCCAAGGTTTACGTCGAGGATAACGTCGATATTGGGCACTTCGTCAATAATCGTATCCACGCGATTGAGGGCATCCGCGATACCTATACGATCCTTACTTTCAAGGCTTTTTGACGGGCGTAAATTAATTCATGGCGCGATGAAATGCTTCGAGAGCTTCAAGCCCTGCCCCTGATAATTCGATTTCAGAGCACCCACGCCATACAAAATATCCGGCTCGGCCTGCATCGGTTCATAGACCAGCCGCCCGACAACCTGACCATGCTCCAACGCAAACGGTGTCTCGTGGCAGCGCACTTCAAGCACGCCCCGCGCCCCGCTGCCCCCGGCCGCAGCATGGCCGAAACCGGGATCGAAAAAGCCCGCGTAATGGACGCGGAATTCGCCAACGAGGGCTGAATACGGGACCATTTCGGCCGCGCAAACTGGCGGCACATGGACCGCCTCGCGTGAGGCGAGGATGTAAAAAGCGCCCGGATCAAGGATCAAACGTCCCTTGTCATCGGTGTAAAGCGCGTCCCAAAACTCATCCGCGCGGTAGGTGTTGATCTTCTCAAGATCGATCAGCGCCGAGTGCAGTTTGGCGCGGTAGCCGACGGGGCCATTCTTGCGACCGATCAAATCAACGCTGAAACTGACGCCGTCTTCCGCCGATGAAAGCCCCGGCGGCAGGGGCTTTCCGTCGACATGCACAAGTTGATGCGCCTCATGCAGGGCGATCATCTCATCGTGGGAATAGCGCGCATCGCCCGCCCTGAAGCGCAACTGGTTCAGCCGTACCCCGCTGCGCGCCAGAACGCTAAAGGTGCGGGGGCTGATCTCGGCGTAGAGCGGGCCGGAATAGCCGGGATCGAGCCGGTCAAACTCGGTCGCGTGGTCCGCAATCATGCGCGTGAACAGATCCAGCCGCCCGGTCGAGCTTTTCGCATTCGCCGCCGCGCTGATGCCTTGCGGTAACGTCACACGCTCCATCAGCGGGACGAGATAGACGCATCCGGTCTCCAGCACCGCACCATCGGTCAGATCAATCCGGTGCATGGCGAAATCGTCCAGACGCTGCTCGACTGTAAACTTCGCTCCGGGCAAAAAGCTGGCGCGGATGCGATAGG
Source organism: uncultured Neomegalonema sp. (assembly GCA_937944035.1). Classification (GTDB taxonomy): domain Bacteria; phylum Pseudomonadota; class Alphaproteobacteria; order Rhodobacterales; family Rhodobacteraceae; genus JAHDDY01. The sequence continues at coordinate 2,789 of CALDZQ010000386.1, forward strand.
CGTATTGGCCCAAACGCAGGTCAAGACTGGCAGGTTGGATTTGTGCTTGCGTGACCGGCGGCGTCGCCGTGATCGCGCCGTGTTCGATAAGCGCGGCAATCGCCTGTGAAGGCAGCACACCGGATTTTTCAGAAATTGTATCCATGCCCCTCACCAAGCAGGGGGTGGAGAATTGGTCGGGCTAGCAGGATTTGAACCTACGACCTTTCGTCCCCCAGACGAACGCGCTACCAAGCTGCGCTATAGCCCGACTACGGTCCTGTTAACGCCTAAACGCGAGGACCGCAATTCCAGAAATGGATCAGGCTGCCGCTTTTCCATTTTCCATAAGCGATTTGCGCAGCTTGATGAGCGCATCGAGCGCCTTTTGCATCGCTTTGCGATCCTGCGCGGACATCGTAACCGATCCGGCCTCGACTTTGGCGGAAGCGGCGATGGTTTGCGTATCGGTTTCCTGCGGAACGAGTGTGCCGACTACGACACCTTCGGAACGGTCAGAAATCGCACGAACGCCGTGATCTTTGAGCGCTTTTTGAACGCCTTTGATCGAGTAGCCATCCACATGCAGCATTTCGCGCACACCGCGCAGCAAAGAGATGTCTTCAGGACGATAATACCGACGGCCGCCGCCGCGTTTCATCGGTTTCACCTGAGGGAATTTTGTTTCCCAAAATCGCAGGACATGGGCGGGGACTTCCAGCTCGTCGGAAACCTCGCTGATGGTGCGGAAGGCCTTATCGGATTTTGTCATATAGTCGCTCCAACCATCCTGCGCCCCGCAGCATTGGCTTATAAAGAATATCAGCCAATGCTATCAGCAATTCCGTTAATCTTGTCTTTTAAAACATGCGATGGACGAAAAACCAAGACGCGACGCGGATGAATCGGGGCTTCTTCACCCGTCTTCGGGTTGCGCCCTACGCGCCCCGCTTTTTCGCGCACACTGAAGGTTCCAAAGGAAGAAATCTTCACCTTGTCCCCTTTCGTCAAGGCTTCCGAAACATGTTCGAGAACCGATTCCACCATCTGCGAAGATTCATTGCGCGAGAGACCAAGCTCCCGATAAACCGCTTCACTCAAATCCGCACGTGTTATTGTCTTTGCCGCCATAATCGACCGACGCCTCCCCCTCAGTAGGTCTTAACGTAGTCGTGAACAGAAAAAAGAGTCAATAACTAAAGGCGTTAGCGTGTTGATTATGTGCCATTATTGTCAGCAATCACCGCTTACCAACGCATTGCCGCCGCGCCCCAGGTGAAACCACCGCCCATTGCCTCCAGTAACAACAGATCGTTCCGGACAATCCGTCCGTCCCGAACGGCCTCATCCATCGCCAAGGGGATGGATGCGGCGGAGGTATTCGCATGGCGATCAACGCTGACGATCACCTGCTCCATCGGGACACCAATTTTTTTGGCGGTGCTGGCGATGATTCTGTAATTCGCCTGATGCGGAATGATCCAGCGCACATCACTCGCGGCCAATCCGGCGCTTTTCAGGGCGACTTCGCCGATCTCGGCCAGGTTGCGGACGGCATGGCGGAAAACCTGATTTCCCTCCATCCGCAGATGGCCGACCGATTGGGTTGAGGACGGACCGCCATCGACATACAGCAACTGATTATGCGCGCCGTCAGAGCGCAATTCCGTGCTCAGAACCCCCCGATCCTGCGGCGTTCCCGCGCTTTCTTCACCGCGCAGCACCATCGCTCCCGCGCCGTCACCGAAGAGTACGCATGTCCCGCGATCGGTCCAGTCGAGGATTCGGGAGAAAGTTTCCGCCCCGATAACAATCGCCGCGCGCGCTTTGCCCGTCTCGATAAACTGGGTCGCAACGGAAGTGGCATAGACGAAGCCCGAGCAAACCGCCTGCACATCAAAGGCGAAACCGTGCGCCATGCCCAGACGATGCTGCACACGGGTTGCTGTTGACGGGAAAGTCTGATCCGGGGTCGCGGTGGCCACGACGATCAGATCAATGTCGGCAACGGAAATTCCGGCCATCTCCAACGCCCGCGTTGCGGCATTAACAGCCAAATCGGATGTGGTTTCACCCTCGGCAGCGATATGACGTTGATGGATTCCGGTGCGCTCAACGATCCAATCATGGGTCGTATCAACTGTTTCAGAGAGCGCTTCGTTGGTCAGAATACGCTCTGGCAGGTAAGATCCGGTCCCGACAGGAACCGCGCGGATTACGCTCAACCTTCCGCTCCGTCTTTATGGGTCATGGCCGAGGCATCCGCAGTTTCCAGAGATTTTTCAAGTTCGCCCGCAATCCGGTTAATCACATCCTCGCGCGACATGGTGGCCGCCAACTCGACCGCAGCGGCAAATCCGGTCGCATCAGCAGAACCGTGACTTTTGACGACCAGACCGTCAAGCCCCAAAAACACACCGCCATTCACGCGGCGGGGGTCAATCCGGCGCTTTAAACGGCGAAGGGACGCGATTGAAAAGAGGGCGGCGAGGCGGCTGGTCCAGTTATGCTCGAAAGCGCCGCGCAGGTGATCGCCGATGAATTTCGCAATGCCCTCGGCGGATTTCAACGCGACATTGCCGGTGAATCCGTCTGTCACAACCACATCGGCAACGCCCGTCGTGATGGCGTTTGCCTCGATAAAGCCGTTAAATGAGAAGGTCGATTTGCCCGAAGCCTCCATCGCCCGCAGTAATTCGGCGGCTTCTTTCACTTCGGGGCGGCCTTTGTTTTCCTCGGTTCCGACATTGAGAACCGCAACACGGGGCCGTTCGGTTTTGAGGGCGGCGCGGGCGTATTCGCTGCCCATCACCGCGTATTTTGCAAGGTCGGAAGCATCCGCGCGAATGTCCGCGCCCATATCAAGGACGATACAATGCTGGTTGGAGCCGGATGAGGGCCAGAGCGCCGCAATCGCGGGACGGTCAACCCCTTTGGCCGGCCGCAAGCAGAACAGCGCCATCGCCATCATCGCGCCGGTGTTTCCGGCCGAAATCATCGCCGAAGCCTCTCCGTCGCGTACAGATTCGAGGGCATGCCAAAGGCTGGATTTCCGTCCCCGCCGCAATGCGTGTGAAGGTTTGGCGTCCATCGCCACCACATCTTCGGCGTGGCGAATCTCAAAGCGGCCGTCCAAAACGCGTTTTTTGGCGAGCAGTTTTTCAACTGCCGCCTTATCGCCGTGTATCAGAAACCGGATGTCAGGGTCGTGCGTTGCGACTTTAACGAGGCCGCCTATCACGCTGTCGGGGGCATGGTCGCCCCCCATCGCATCGACTGAAAGAGTGATCTCATGGCCCATTGACGGAGTCACCCTTATATTGAGCCATCAGTCCTTGCGGGCATACTTGACCGAAACTAACGTCGAAACAAGCCTTACGCCGCTTCGTCTTCGTCAAAATCAGGCTCAACAGCCACAACAACTTCACGGTCACGGTAGTGACCGCAAGCGCCGCAGACATGATGCGGGCGTTTCAGCTCACCGCAGTTGCCGCATTCGCCAAAGGCTTGCGCCTTCAGAGCGTCGTGCGAACGGCGCATGCCACGGCGTGATTTCGTGATTTTTGACTTAGGGACAGCCATGTCGAGATCCTTTATGGCGCAACGTGATATATCGCACGGGTATGGTCTAATATAAGAGGCGCAAAAATAGCGATCCCCGCTGTGAAAACAACCCTTTTTCGTGTCTGTTTCGCGCTAATTGCCGGAATTGTCAGATTCCATCTTTTTGCGCAGGGCTTCAAGCGACGAGAACGGCTTCATATCGGCGTCTGTGATCGGCTCGACACCGGGCGGGGCCGCACTCATCGACACCTCTCCCGCTTCGGCGCTGCGCGGATAGGGATCAAGCGCAACACCTAGTGTTTCCGCGATAATCTCGCCAATATCCAGCGGATCGGTCAGCAATTCGGGCACTTCGCCCAACTCCTTATCGACCGCGATTTCATGTTCAAACCCCGGTTTGGCTTCGGGATACAAATCCTCGAACGGCAAGAAACCGCGCTGAAGTTCCTCATCGATTTTCTCAGTCACAGGGTCGAGCGTGACCACACATTTTTGCACGGCCACCGCTTTAAGGACGCCTGACAGCTTCACACCACTGCGCCACGGGACGCTTTCAAGGGAATACGACAGGCTCTCTACCGAGAGAATATCGAATCGCTTGGCCAGTGCCGCGCGTTCGATTTCACTTGCTTCACCCTCAAACCGCGCGGTGGCATCGCGCAGATCGGCGACAGAAATCTGTCTGACCAGCACCGATTGAGTATTTGCGTTCATCAGTTCGCCTCCTCAGGCCATACGGCCCCGACGCTTGAATTATCGTCTGCAAGCGGATACCTCAATCATAAGCAGGGTAAAACCCTGAAACGGCTTGCGCCATTGAGGAGATTTCGGATGCAGTTGAGCCACGCGACATCGGGAATAATCGGACAACGCCTGCGTACCTTGATTCTGGGGGCCAGCGCCGTCGCGATGCTTACAGGCTGCGAACCCATCCGGCAAACACATGGTTACGTGCCGGCAGAGGCGTATGTAAAACGTATCAATGTCGGGACGGACGGCAGAGCCGAAGTGGTCAGCAAGATCGGCCGGCCCAGTACAACCGCCGCGTTTGAAGATGACGAATGGTACTACATATCCCGCTCGACGGAGACCAAGGCGTTTTTCGCGCCCAAAGCGGTCGAGCAAAAGGTGATGGTCCTGGCCTTTGATGATACGGGAACCGTGACCTCGATCGATAATTACGCACTGGAAGACGGACGCGTGATCGATCTTGTTACCAACACAACCCCGACACGCGGCAAGCGCCTGACCTTCCTGCAACAACTGGTCGGCAATATCGGCCGGTTCACGCCGGAGCAGATCACAGGGGATGACAGCGTCTTCTGATCCGGTCGCTTTTCGGATTTCGGATTTCGGGTAATATCTGGAATAATTTTCGGCACTTTGCGAAATATATTGTTTTAGGAGGGGCGCGCTTCTAGGGTGCGCTCCCTTCCTTACTCGATCCAGAGAACCCTCATGTCAGACAGCACGCCCCGCTTTACCAATGACGAAGCCCTGCAATTTCATGCTCAGGGCAAGCCCGGCAAGCTGGAGATCATGCCAACGAAACCGTTGGCAACACAGCGTGATCTTAGTCTTGCCTACTCACCCGGCGTCGCGGTTCCGGTGCGGGCCATCGCCGCCAATCCCGATCTTGCCTACGAATACACCGCGCGCGGAAATATGGTCGCGGTGATCTCGAACGGGTCGGCCATCCTGGGCCTCGGCAATCTGGGGGCGCTGGCGTCGAAGCCGGTGATGGAGGGCAAGGCGGTACTGTTCAAACGCTTCGCCGATATTGACAGCATCGACATCGAACTCGACGCCACCGAAGCCGACGACATCGTCAATGCCGTGAAGTTTATGGGGCCGAGTTTCGCGGGCATCAATCTCGAAGACATCAAATCCCCCGAATGCTTCATCATCGAACGCCGCCTGCGCGAGATGATGGATATTCCGGTCTTTCACGATGACCAGCACGGCACGGCGATCATCGTCGCGGCGGGGGTGCTGAACGCACTGGACCTGACCGGACGAACGCTGGAAACAACGCGTCTTGTGATGAGCGGCGCGGGGGCCGCCGGGATTGCCTGTATCGAGTTGCTCAAAAAGATGGGATTGCCGGACGGCAATGCGATGCTTGTTGATATTGACGGCGTCTTGCACAAGGGCCGCAGCGATATAGACGAATGGCGCGCGCCGCATACGGTCGAGACGGATAAGCGGACGCTGGCGGAAGCGGTTGAGGGGGCGGATCTGTTCCTCGGCCTGTCGGCCCCCGGCATCCTGACACCCGCGATGCTGATGACGATGAACGAAAAGCCCATCATCTTCGCGATGGCAAATCCCGATCCCGAAATTTCGCCCGAAGAAGCCCGCGAGGCGCGGCCCGACGCGATCATTGCAACGGGGCGTTCAGATTATCCGAATCAGGTCAACAACGTGCTGGGCTTTCCCTATATCTTTCGGGGAGCCTTGGATGTGCGGGCGCGGACGATCAATGACGAGATGAAAATCGCGGCCGCACGCGCGATTGCGCAACTGGCCCGTCAGGATGTGCATGATGATGTGGCGACCGC
>CALDZQ010000387.1 GCA_937944035.1 uncultured Neomegalonema sp.
TGTCTGCCTCGTCGTCATCGGACGCGGGGCCAGCGATCCCGACGCGAACTCCAACGTCGCCAAGATTTCACGGATGTTGTGGGAGGGCATGGGCTTCGGCTGGGCCGAGACAGGCTTTTCCGGCGTCACCTTCCCGCTGGTTGCGCCGTGTCTGGAGCGCGTGTCGAAGCTGGGCTTCAAGCGGATCATCGTGTTCCCGTATTTCCTGTTCACCGGAATCCTGATTGACCGCATTTACGGCTTCACCGATGAAGTCGCCGCCGCACACCCCGATTTGCAATTCGTGAAAGCGGGATACCTGAACGACCACAAGCAGGTGATCGACACCTTTGCCGAGCGTGTGACTGAAATCCTCGACGGCCAGAACCTGATGAACTGCGCCATGTGCAAATACCGCGCGCAGGTGCTGGGCTTTGAGGCTGAGGTCGGCGCGGCGCAGGAAAGCCACCATCACCACGTCGAAGGGCAGGGCGCGAGTGCCCCCGGCTCGAATGTCGAGGATTGCGTACATTGCGATACGTTCTGTACGGGCGCGTGCCGTCTGGCCATGACCGATGCGCACACGCACGATCACGCGCACGGCCATGACCATTCCCACGACCACCATCACCACCCGCACCCCCACGCCAAGCACCCCGACGGACCGGAGAGTGTGCGCGATCGGGTGAAGGAGTGAGTAATCACCTTCACCCTAACCCTCTCGCTGAGGGAGAGGGTTAGGGTGAGGGGCTGAGGTGGAGCACTATTCCGGGAGGCGAAACCCATAATCGAACTCGACGGCGCTCAACATGCGGACGGTGAGGTCGATGCCCGGCGCGACGGATGGCTGACAGACCAAGGCTATCGCGTCGTCCGCTATTGGAACAACGAAGTTTTAGAGAATACCGAGGGTGTTTTGACCGATATTTTGAGCAAGTTGAAAACACCCCCCTCCCCCAGCGAGCTGGGAGAAGGGGAGGGGGGTGTCGCCACCACTACCAAACTCACCTACGAACGCAGCCCCGCCGCGATCTACGCCGCCTCCTTCGCCACGGTCCGTGCCGAGGCCAACCTCGACCGCCTTCCTGAATCCCTGCGCCCTGTGGCGGTGCGCCTGATCCATTCCTGCGGCATGGTTGACATCGCCGACGACCTCGCATTTTCAGGAGATGTGGCCGACAAAGGTGCTGCCGCCCTCGCCAACGGAGCGCCGATCCTGTGCGATTGCGAGATGGTGGCCAGCGGCATCATCCGCGCCCGCCTGCCCGCCGAGAACCAAGTCATCGTCACCCTCAACGATCCCCGCGTCGCGATGCTGGCCGCGAAGCTGAAAACCACCCGCTCCGCCGCCGCCGTCGTCCTCTGGCGCGAGCATCTGGAGGGGGCCGTGGTCGCGGTCGGCAATGCGCCCACGGCGCTGTTCAATCTGCTGGAGCGGCTCGACACGGGTTGGCCCAAACCCGCCGCGATCCTAGGCTTTCCGGTCGGCTTCGTCGGGGCCGCCGAGAGCAAGGCCGAACTCGCTGCCAATCCGCGCGGCGTGCCTTTTTTAACGCTGCAAGGGCGGCGCGGCGGGTCGGCAATCGCCAGCGCCGCCGTCAACGCACTCGCGAGGGATGACACATGAGCAAATTCGAAACCTGCCCCTGCTGCGACTACCCGACCCTGACAGAGCGCGGCATGTACGAGATTTGCCCGATCTGCTGGTGGGAGGATCAGAGCGAGTTGGTCACGGGTATCGCGGGCGGGCCGTCGCTGGAGGATGCGCGGGCGAACTTTGCCAGCCATTTCGACTGCTTCACGCCGGGCAAGCGCAACGGAGCCGTCGCCAACCCCTCGCCGGGCCGCAAATCTCTGCTGGCTTATCTGGCCGCCGTTCAACAAGGCGACCGCGCCCACGATGTGCGGGTGCTGTATGGATTGCTGCGGGATATGCAAAGTGAGGGGCCGTGATCGCGCAGTTTGCACCGGAGGGGCGTAGCCCCGACACGCGCTCGCTCGCACCACGGCGAGCGCGTTCTGCGCTCACCCTCGCGAGCGCTTGGAAATTGTTCATGGGTGCGGCATGAGCCGCCAAATGACCCCCTGGCTCCACATCATCGGCATCGGCGAGGACGGGGTGGCTGGTCTCAGCGCGGCGGCGCGGGGGCAGCTTGAACAGGCCGAAATCATCATCGGCGGCGACAGGCATCACGCGCTCGCTCCCAACGTCACGGCAGAGCGGATAGCTTGGCCCTCGCCCTTTGACGCCCTGATCGACACGCTCAAATCCCTGCGCGGCAAGCGGGTTGTCGTCCTCGCCACGGGTGATCCGCTGTGGTTCAGTGTCGGCGCGCGGATTTCCAATCCGAAATACGACACGCACATCCCGCGAGAGGAAATTACCTATCATCCGCAGCTTTCCGCCTTCCAATGGGCCGCCGCGCGGATGGGCTGGTCGCTTGCCGATACCGAAACGATCACCGCGCACGGACGCCCCGTGGAGCAAGTCATCCCCGCCTTCTGGCCCGGTGCAAAGCTGCTGATCCTAACGGCGGGCAGCGACACGCCGGGCGAGATTGCCGCGCTGCTGACCGCGCGGGGCTACGGTGCGTCGCGCCTCACTGTGCTGGGCGCGCTGGGCGGACCGGATGAGACGCGCGTTGATGGCATCGC
>CALDZQ010000388.1 GCA_937944035.1 uncultured Neomegalonema sp.
GCGATCTACGAAATCACGCCCAAAGGCTCGCCCGCACAGGTGATCGACGACCTGCGTTATGTCTCCGATGAGGCGACTGAGACGGATGGGTCCGACGAATACGCCTTCGTCAAAATCCGCCACAAACTGCCCGACAGCGACACCAGCACCTTGCAAACCCGCCCTGTCACATCGGCAGACGAGCGCGCACTGGACGGGGCAAGCGACGACATGCGCTTCGCCACGGCGGTCGCGGCCATCGGCCAGAAACTGCGCGGTCAGTCTCAGGTGCGCGGTTATTCTTACGACGACGCGATTGCGCTGGCCACGGGCGCGCGGGGAGAAGACGCCTTCGGCTATCGCGCGGAGTTCATCAATCTGGCGCGGTTGGCGAAATCGCTGGACGGAGAGCGCTGACGGCCCTGCCTATCAAATGACAAAGTTGCGCCGGACACTCCGGCGTACACTGTTTATATATTCTGCAACGGATGCCAAAATGCGCTTTTCCACAGAAAAATATCTCGCCGCAACTCTGTTAGGGGCTTTGCTCCTCGCCGGATGCACACCCATAACGGGCGAACGCGGGACGCAAGCGGTCCCCCAATCGGATATTGCAGCGCCGCCGCCACCGCCAGCGCCTCCCGCTCCAGTTCCGGTTTACGTTGAACCTTCCCCTTCACCCGTCGTCGGATATGTTGCTCCGCAATCGAAAATCGCGGCATACATTCCGCCCGCTCCCCCTGTCATTCAGGACAGCGAGCAATTCGAGGATTTCGACGCAAACCCCGTCAAATCGGTGCAAACCGATCCCGTCTCGACCTTCTCGATTGACGTGGACACGGCCTCTTATTCCCTCATGCGCTCCTCGCTCAATCGGGGGCAACTGCCCGTGAAAGACGCCGTGCGGGTTGAGGAACTCATCAATTATTTCCCCTATGACTACCCCGCCCCGACCAGCGCAGCCGAGCCGTTCCGTACCACCGTCACCGTCACCCCCACACCGTGGAACGCGGGGACCAAGCTGATGCATATCGGGATCAAGGGCTACACCCCGCCCGCGTCGGCGCGCCCGAATTCAAACCTCGTGTTGCTGATCGACACCTCCGGATCGATGCGCGCGCAAAACAAGCTGCCCCTGCTGATCTCCAGCTTTAAACTGATGCTGGATACCTTGGGCGCGGACGACACCGTCGCCATCGTCACCTATGCGGGCAGTGCGGGCACGGTGCTGGAACCCACCCCCGCCAGCCAACGCGCAACAATCTCGGAGGCGCTTGACCGCCTGAGCGCGGGCGGGTCCACCGCCGGGGCGGCGGGCCTCAAACTGGCCTACAACAAAGCGCGCGAAAGCTACGACCCCAACGCCATAAACCGCGTCCTGTTGGCCACGGACGGCGATTTCAATGTCGGGTTCTCCTCACCCGATGAGATGAAGGATTTCGTTGAGAAACAACGGGCATCCGGCATTTTTCTGTCGGTGCTGGGCTTCGGGCGCGGCAATTACAATGACGCGCTGATGCAGGCGCTCGCGCAGAACGGCAACGGCGTCGCGGCCTATATCGACACGCTGTCCGAGGCGCGCAAAGTGCTGGCGGACGAGTCCGGCAGCGCGCTGATCCCGATTGCAAGCGATGTGAAAATCCAGGTCGAGTTCAACCCCGCCCAAATCAGCGAATACCGCCTGATCGGCTATGAAACCCGCGCCCTGAACCGTGAGGATTTCAACAATGACAAGGTCGACGCGGGCGACATCAACTCCGGCCACACGGTCACGGCGATTTACGAGATCACGCCCAAAGGTTCGCCCGCACAACTGATCGACGATCTGCGCTACGCCGCCCCCGCCGTTGCCACGCCCGCACCGTCGGGCGAATACGCCTTCGTGAAAATCCGGCACAAAAAGCCCGGCGCATCCATCAGCGAACTCCAGACCCGCCCCGTCACGGCATCGGATGAGCTGGCCGGCCTGTCAGGAGCATCGGTAGAGACCCGCTTCGCCACATCGGTCGCCGCGTTCGGACAGATGCTGCGCGGGCAGTCGCAGCTGGCGGATTACGGCTATGACGCGGTGATTGAGCTGGCGGGCGGCGCGCGGGGTGAAGATGCGTTCGGGTATCGCGCGGAATTTGTCACACTCGTCCGCCTCGCGAAATCGCTGGATGAACAGCGGTAACGCGCTATCTGCGGGGGCATGAAAGAAAATACCCCCCAGCCCGACGCCCTCGCATGGACCGCCAGCCGCGCCGAAGGATTGGCCCGTATCGCCGCCTTCACCCCGCATATGGGCCGCGATTACGCCAGTCAGCGCAACTACGATCTGGGGCCGGACAAGCGCGGCAACGTCTCGGTCCTCTCGCCCTATATCCGGCGGCGGCTGGTGACGGAGGGAGAGGCGGTGCGCGCGGCTCTCGCCGCCCATTCGCCCGCTCAGGCCGAGAAATACGTCCAGGAAGTCTTCTGGCGCACCTACTGGAAAGGCTGGCTGGAGCGCCGCCCGTCCGTCTGGGCCGATTATGTGCGGGGGCGGGATGCGGCACTGACGGGGCTGGACCGCAGGATGGCCAAGGCCGTTACCGCCGCCGAAGAAGGCCGGACGGGGATCGATTGCTTTGATGAATGGGCGGAGGAGCTGGTCGAGACGGGCTATCTGCACAATCACGCCCGCTTGTGGTTCGCCTCGATCTGGATATTCACGCTGAACCTGCCGTGGCAACTGGGGGCCGATTTCTTTATGCGGCATTTGCTGGACGGTGATCCGGCATCCAACACGCTGGGCTGGCGCTGGGTTGCGGGGCTGCACACGAAGGGCAAGCACTACGCGGCGCAGGGCTGGAACGTGGCGAAGTTCACCCACCAACGCTTTCACCCCTCCGATCTGAACGAAACGGCGGAGCCGCTGGAGGAAGCCTTTGATCCGGGTGCGGCGCAGCCGGTTCGCGCTTTCACGGCTTACGATCCGGCCCGTCCCGCTGTGCTGTTGATTACGGAAGAGGACTGCCTGCCTGAGACGCTGGGCCTGCCGGATATGCGGGGCGCGGCGACCCTGCAACTGAGCGCGGAACGCTCGCCCCTCCCCGTATCCGAGGGCGTTATCCGCTTTGACCGCGAGGCGCTGGCGGATACGGCGGGGCGGGTTGCGGCGATTTCGGGCGAAGTCACTGCGCTCAACGCCCCGCGTCCGCGCGATCTGGCCGATTGGGCCACGCGGGCGGGGGCGGTGCAGATTGTCACGGCGTTTGTGCCGCAAGGTCCGGTGCGCGACTGGCTGGACACGGCCACTCCCGCACTCACGGAGGCGGGCATCACGCTGGCGGAGGTGCAGCGGGAATGGGATGCGGCGGTCTGGCCCTTCGCGACGGCAGGCTTCTTCAAAGTGAAGAAGAAAATCCCGCATCTCATTGAGGAATTAAGTCTCGCGTCATAACCTGCCCCCATGACGCTTTACACCATCGACCACACGTACACCGCAGAGACGGAGGCCAAAGGCTCGCGCTTTATTGCGGTGCTGGTTCCGGTTGAGCGGTTTGAGGAGACGCTGGCCAAACTGCGCGTCAGTCATCGCAAAGCCTCGCACCACGTCACCGCGACGCGGCGGATGGGGGCGCAGGGCGTCGAGGATCATGCCAGCGATGACGGCGAACCGGCGGGGACATCGGGGATGCCGTCGCTGAAAGTGCTGATCGGGGCCGGACTGGTGGATGCGGGGGCGGTTGTGGTGCGGTATTTCGGCGGGACAAAGCTGGGCACGGGCGGCCTTGCGCGGGCGTATTCGGGCGCGGTCGCGGCGGCGCTGGCGGAGGCGCAACCCCGCCCGTGGCACAGGATTATCACCCGCACGCTGCATTGCGGTTTTGCGGAGAGTTCGGCGGTGGAGGCACAAATTTCGCGGGCGGGCGTGACGGTACTGACCCGCGATTTCACCGAAGACGGGGTGCGGTTGGTGATCGAGGGGCCGGAGGCGCTGGTGGAGGGGGTGGTGGTGTGAAACGGGGTCTTACCGCGCCCTGTTCGCGGGGTCTGTTGGGCGAGAGTGCTTCGCTGAGAAAAACCCCGCATCAAGTGCGGGGAAGGGAATTTTTTCAAGAGTCAGCACCAAAGCCCGTTAGAGCATCCTGAACGATATAAGGATCATTCCGGATAGCCTAACTTCTTGTTTTGGCGCGTTTTTCGAGTCGGGCAATGAACCCATTGCCCTTGAAAACGCTATAGTATCATACCTTCTGGCACATCCATATTCGAGCGATTTTTATCGGGCGCTTGACATATGTTCTTATATAGTTCTATTTGGTGCCGACTTGGTATCGCAAAAGGACTCATTTAGCACCGCATGGACTGGAACCTCGCCATAGACCGCCACCGCGACGCATTGCTGCGGATGGTTGCCGCGCTGCTCGTCATGGCGGGTGGCGGGGAGGCTATGCCGAGGCATGTGCGGACGGGGATTTGGCGGGTTTTACGGCCTGCTGAGGCTGCGTTCCGGCGGCTGGTCGTGGTGGTGAAACTGGTTCTCAAGATTGAGGCG
>CALDZQ010000389.1 GCA_937944035.1 uncultured Neomegalonema sp.
CAAGGATAATCACATCCGCATTCGCGCCCAGCAGATCGTCAATCGCCCCCTCGCGCAACTCCGTCGAGGTTTCCAGCGCATTGCGAATATAATGCGCCCCGGACAACAGCCGCTGCCCGCCCTCAGGCCGCTCGCCAGACACAAGGCCCACACGCTTGCGCCGCCAGCGGTCATCCAACATCGAGACAGCCCCGGCATGGTTCTGCCCCTCGATCCCCAGCACCGCGATCCGGTTGCGCAGCTCAAGCGGCGCATCGAAAACCGCATCCGCGCTCATCGCCCCGTCTTCAAAGGCGGCGGCGGCAACGGCCAGCGCACGGCGCGTGCCGTCATCCTCGGCGCTATAGCCGATCACTTGCGCGGTGGATTCAACCCCGACGGAGGCGCGCAACACCTGTGCTCCCAACCCGCCGCCTTCGGGCGGTTTCGGCAGCACAGCCCGCACCGTCGCCTCCGGCCCGACCATCCGCAATTCGCTCACTTCGGCCAGCTTCAACGCCAACGGCCCGAATTGCTCCCCGCCGTCCAACCCGTCATGCAGCCACACCGTCTGCGTCGCATCTCCGGCATCCGCTTCCAAACGCGCGAGCAAATCAGCACGGTTCGGCGGCCAGGCGGCAGGCTCCAACGCCTCAATCCGCGCGCGCGCATCGGCAGCGGTCAGGATTTCCGCCTCCCGCGCCGCTTCCTGAGTCCGGGCGAGGATTTCCAGCTGTACCGTAATTCCCGCCCGCTCCGCGCGGCCCAGCACGTCATTCGCGGCAGCAAGCCGCGCATCCCAATCCGGCGCAGACGCCCAGCCGCCATCCATCACCAGCCTCAAAGGGCCGTCCCCGCGCAGGTTCTCACGCGGGTTCAGCAACGGTTGCGCAAACGCCAAAATCGCCAGCCCCGCAATCACCATGCGCAGCAGCAACAGCCACCAGGGCGTCCGGTCCGGCGTTTTTTCCGGCGGTTCCAGGCCCAACAGGATCGCAACACCGGGAAACCGTTCACGCATCGGCGCGGGCGGCGTGGCGCGCAGCAGCCACCACAGGACCGGCAGCACCAACAGACCGAGCAACAGCCACGGGGTCGCAAAACCAAGCGCACCAATCTGGATCATCCGCTCACCTTCTTCGATTGAAGCGTCTGGTAGATCATCATCAGCGCGGGCGTTACCGGCGTATCGGTACGATGGATCGCAAAATGCCATCCTGCCGTCCGCGCCATCTCACGCAGCGCATCACGGCGCTCCGACAGGCGTTTCTGATACGCTTCACGCAGGGATTCCGCACGGTCGGCATCATAGCGCAGCCCGCCGCCGATGCTCTCGAACAGCACGCGTCCCGAATACGGAAACGCCTCCTCAACCGGATCAACCACTTGCACCATCACGCCCCGCACCCGCCGCGCAATCGCCTTTGACAACGCATCGCCGAGCGCATCCATGTCGCCAAAGAAATCACTGATGAACAGGCCGCGCGCTCCGGCGGTGTAGGACACCTCCGGCGGCGTCCCGCTCTCCGGCTGCTCGCCCGCTTCCAACGACAGCGCGGTCGCCAGACGATCAACCCCCGTCCGGCCTTGCATCACCCGCCCCGCATCTTCACGCATCAACGCAAACCGCTCATCGCCACGTTCGAGCAGAACAGCCGTCGCCAACGCCAGCACAGCCGCACGGCGGGCCTTGGTCGTTCCCACATTCTTCGATTGAAACTGCATTGACGCCGAACTGTCCGGCCACAGAAACACACTCTGCGCCGTCTCCCATTCGGTCTCGCGCACGAACAGCTCATCGGATCGCCCCGACCGCCGCCAGTCTATCGAGCCGAGCGCATCACCGGGTTGCGCATGGCGGTACTGCCAAAACGTCTCGCCATTGCCCGCAGAACGCCGCCCGTGAACACCCCATATCGACGCCGCAGCCCGCTCCGCCTCCGCCAACAGCGGCGGCAGCGACGAGGATGCGGCAACGGCATCGGCAGAAAGCTGGGAGGCTCCGCTCACGCGCACGCCTTCGCAACAGCGGTTTCGATCACCGATTCAAGCGTCACACCTTCGGCCTTGGCCGCAAAGCTCAGCGCCATACGATGCCGCAACGCGGGCTTGGCCAGTGCCGCAACATCGTCCAGCGACGGCGCCAGCCGCCCCGACAACAGCGCCCGCGCCCGTGCCGCCAGCATCAACGCCTGCGCCGCGCGCGGCCCCGGCCCCCATGCCACAGATGTCGCCACCAATTCCGGCGCACTCGCATCCTCAGGACGGCAAGACCGCACCAGCGACAGAATCGCCTCCGTCACTTTATCCCCCACAGGCGCGCGGCGGACCAGCGTTTGCAGGTTCATCAGCTCACCGGGCGTCAGCACAGCCTGGGCCTCGCCCTGATTAACGCCGGTGGTCGCGAACAAAATCTCTCGCTCCTCATCCACCGTCGGATAATCCACCACGATCTCCAGCAGAAAACGGTCAAGCTGCGCTTCGGGCAGCGGATATGCGCCCTCCTGCTCCAGCGGGTTTTGTGTGGCGAGGACGTGGAAAGGCTGCGGCAAATCCCGCATCTCCCCCGCAATCGTCACCTGCTTCTCCTGCATCGCTTGCAGCAGCGCCGATTGCGTGCGCGGGCTGGCGCGGTTGATCTCATCAGCCATCAGCAGCTGACAGAACACCGGACCCTTGATAAATTTAAACGTCCGCGACCCGTCCGTGCCCGTCTCCAGCACTTCAGAGCCGAGAATATCCGCAGGCATCAGATCGGGCGTAAACTGCACCCGCTTCATGTCCATGCCCAACACAGTGCCCAGCGTCTCAACCAGCAATGTTTTCGCCAGTCCCGGCACACCGACCAGCAGGCCATGCCCGCCGGACAGAATCGCGGCCAGCGACAATTCGACCACCGTATCCTGACCGATGATTTTCTTGGCAATTTCCTGACGGACCCGCCCCAGCGTCTCGGCGGCACGTTCCGCTTCGGCTACAGGATCGGATGAATCGGCGCGCGGGGCATCGGCGGTTAAGGTATCCAAGGGGTCGGCTCCATTATTCTCGCCTGTCGCGCAGGCCGTATCATGCGTCACAGTTGTTAAAAGCGGTCACAAACCTAAACAATGTATTACATAGTTATGTCATTGCGCCGTCGTTACCAGTCAAACATCCGACAACGGCCTTTTCATCACTACCGTCCGCGCCCGTTGACCGATGGGCAAGCAAAATTGAGGCATTACAATGTCAGATAAACCATCCGCCGAAGCGTCGGCATTGCCCGGTACAGGCTCGCTCCTGACACAGGCGCAGAAAGCCGCAAAAAAAGGGCCGCCGCCCGTTCACCTCTGGAACCCGCCGTTTTGCGGCGATCTCGACATGCGCATCGCCCGTGACGGGACGTGGTTTTATCAGGGCACACCGATAGGCCGCCCCGAACTTGTCCGCTTGTTCGCATCAATTCTGCGCAAGGATGATGAGAAATACTTTCTCGTGACCCCCGTTGAAAAAGTCGGAATCACCGTCGACGACGCCCCTTTTGTGGCCATCGATTTCGACCTGGAACCATCCTCACCCGCCGTACTCGTTTTTCAAACCAATGTCGGCGATGTGGTTCGCGCGGGCGCTGACAATGCCATCCGTGTCAGTGAAGACCCTGTTACGGGCGAGCCTGCACCCTATATTCATGTAAGACGCGGTCTGGAGGCGTTGATAGATCGTAAATCATTTTATCGTCTGGCTGACCTCAGCGTTGAGGCCGACACCCCCAACGGTCCCCGCATGATTGTGCGCTCGGACGGAACGGATTTCGAGATCGGCCCCGCCGCATAACGCGCTGCCAACAAGGATTGCATGAGCACCACGAAAACAGATATTCTCGCCGCCCTGCGCGGCGGCAATCACGACAAGGACGGCGCGCCCGCCCCGGCGAAAAAACTGCGCCGCCGCGCCGCTGTTCTATGCCCGATTATCGAGCGCCCGCACGGTATGTCTGTGATATTCACCCTGCGCGCGGCCCATCTGAACGTCCACGCCGGGCAAATTTCGTTTCCCGGCGGCAAGATCGATCCGGCCGACCACTCCCCGCTTCAGGCCGCCCTGCGCGAGGCGGATGAAGAAATCGGACTGCCCGCCACCTATGTCGACATCCTGGGGGCGCTCGGCCCCTATGACACCAGCACAGGCTTCATAATCACCCCCTTCGTCGGCATGGTGCAACAAGGCTTCCAACCCATCGCCAATCCCAACGAGGTTGCGGAGGTGTTTGAGGTTCCGTTCGACTTTTTGATGGACCTGCGCAACCATGAGCGGATCGACGTGATGCGCGACGGGCGCAGTCGGGCATTCTACCAAATGGTGTATCGTGACTACCGTATTTGGGGTGCAACGGCCGGGATGCTCCGCAACCTCGCCACCCGCCTGCACGGCACATCGCAGCAATCGCTGCAATCCGAACGCGCTTGAGACCACGTCTTTATCCTCCATCTTTACCATCTGTCAGTGATGAGCATGTAGGTTTTTAGATCGGTTCACGTATCCGGTATCGCGATTCGCTATACCGGAGTACAATGAGACTATGCGAGTCATCAGCAACCGCAAGGGTATGTGCATGAGCGAAAGTGTCAGAGGCGAATGGCTAACAGCCTCGGAAACCAAGACCGTTATGGCCGCGTTGTCGCGGGTCGGTGCTACACCCCGTTTCGTCGGTGGATGCGTCCGCGATGCTCTACTCAACCGGGCGATACATGACATCGACATAGCGGTAGACATCGACCCGGAACAAAGCGCCAGCGCATTGGAAGCCGCAGGCATCCGCGTTATCCCCACGGGAATCGCGCATGGCACAGTCACTGCGGTAATCGACAAGCGCAGCTTTGAAATCACCTCCCTGCGCAAAGACATCGAAACAGACGGCCGCCACGCGAAGGTCAGCTATACCAAAGACTGGCGCGAGGATGCCATGCGCCGTGACTTCACAATGAACGCGCTCTACGCTGAGCCGGATGGCAACGTCATCGATGTTTTGGGCGTCAGCCTCAGCGATCTGGCCGCGCGCCGTGTCCGGTTTATCGGCAAGGCAACCGACAGAATCCACGAAGACTACCTGCGCATCCTGCGGCTTTTCCGCTTTCACGCATGGTACGGCGACGGCGAGATGGAGCCGGAGGCACTCGTCGCCTGCGCATCGCTCAGCGGTGGTCTGGCAGGGCTTTCAAAGGAGCGCATCGGCGGAGAGATATTGAAACTCATGGCCGCGCCAAAGCCCGCCATCGCCGTCGACATGATGTTTCAAACCGGCGCTCTCAACGCGGTTCTGCCGCAAATAACAAAAAATCCGGATATGAAGGCGCTTGAAAGCGCGGAAAGCCGCATCGGCATTTCGCCCAGCCCGCTGCGCCGTTTAGCGATGCTGATTGGCGATACAGACATCATCACCGCCGGACGCGCTTTGCGGCTGTCAAATGACAACTTGCGCGCCCTAAAGGACCGGACCCCCGCCTCCTATCCGATCTCGGATGCCGCATCAGCGCGCCGCATCGGCTATAAGCGCGGAGAAGCGGCGGGGCGCGACGTGTTGCTCATTCAGGCGGCAAACAACGCCACATCTTTGCAAACACGCCTCGTTTCGCTCATCATCGAGGGGTCGCAACAGACGATGCCCGTTAAAGCGAATGACCTGATGCGCGCGGGCATGGAGCCGGGGCCGGAAATCGGTCAGGCACTGGAGCAAATGGAAGAGATGTGGATTGAAAGTGACTTCACACTCGACCGCTCAACACTCATGGGCGAAATCGGGCGGGCGGCGTAAAAGTCACTCAAAAACTTGTATGGCGCACACTCTCTCCCAATATTAACACTGCTGGTGGATCGACCGAGACGGGTTGATCCGCCAAGCCCAAGTCCAGATGTTGGTTCCGTTTTAACGAACCACTGGAGCCAGTGAATATCGGGGAGAGTGACATGGATGATAACAACAATTCTGTAGAAGCGGCGCGCGCGCGTCTGGAAAAACACCGCTCCGCACGCGGCGATATGAACATCGACGCCAGCGCGCAAAGCCTGCGCGCGAAAATCATCGAACTCTTCTCCATGATCCTGTGGGTCGCCCTCGCTATCGGCGTATTGGGCGCATTGTGGTCGCTGCTGCGTTTCGACATTCCGGGTGCGGTCAGCTCGCTGGTGACAACGATTGTAACCGTTGGCGTCGGCTTTGTCGTGCTCGACATCCGTGATCGGTTGATGCGTTGATCCTCAAATTCTTACCCATCGTGGCCATGCTGGCTTGGGCATGGTTCACGATGATGCGCTCGGAATCCAAATCCACGCGCGATCTGCAAAACAACAGCAAAGCTCTCGACAGCGGGCCTTTGCTCGCGGCGATCCAGCAATTTCGCACGGCTATGGGTGTGCAGAACATCCGGGTCTTCGTCTACGATCAGCCCGTCATCAACGGCCTCGCCGCCCCGGACGGGCGCATCTACCTGACCCGTGGCCTGATCGAGCGATACCGTGCGGGCGATTTCACACTGGAGGAACTGGCCGCCGTCGTCGCCCATGAAATCGGCCATGTCGCGCTGGGCCATATCGACCGGCGCAAGAAGGCGTGGCAGGCGGAAATGGCCGTCAAAGCCGCCGCACAGATGTTTGTGCCGCGTCTGCTGGGCGGGATCATGGGAACTGTGACCAATTTTATCAGCCGCATGTTACATATGGGCCTGAGCCGCAATGACGAATACGAAGCCGATGCCTTCGCCGTCGCCCT